>JBGAQE010000277.1:0-2083 GCA_044220885.1 Chitinophagaceae bacterium | reverse complement strand
CTACAAAACCGAGGATTTCTATGAAAGACATAAGAAGGGGTATTATTTTATTAAAGGACAAATTCAAAAGTCAAAAGTTAAAAGTCAAAAACCTAATTCTAAACTTTCTTTCTATACATAAAAGCACAGAGTGACAGCCGAGAAAACATTTTACCTTTTGACTTTTAACTTTTGACTTTTTATTACTTCTCCATCTGCTCAATCACCGCCTGCGTAACCCCTGTAAAACTGAATCCACCATCGTGGAACAGGTTCTGCATAGTCACCATACGGGTATAGTCGCTGAAGAGAGTAACGCAGTATTGAGCGCATTCGTCGGCGCTGGCATTGCCCAGCGGACTCATTTTTTCTGCATAGCTAACGAAACCATCGAATCCTTTCACACCACTACCAGCAGTAGTTTTTGTTGGGGATTGAGAAATGGTATTCACCCTTACTTTATTTCTTACACCATAGTGGTAGCCGAAACTACGGGTTACGCTTTCCAACAGGGCTTTGGCATCCGCCATTTCGTTATAGTCTGGAAACACACGCTGTGCGGCTATATAAGTCAATGCTACCACACTTCCCCATTCGTTGAGGGCATCGAGGTCCCACGCGGTACGCAGCACCCTGTGAAGACTCATAGACGATATATCGAGGGTCTTGGAATTCCACTCATAGTTCATTTCTGTATAATGCTTGCCTTTACGCACATTGATACCCATTCCGATAGAATGGAGAACAAAATCGATTTTACCACCAAAATGCTCCATTGATTTCTCAAAAAGGTTCTTGAGGTCATCCATATTGGTTACATCAGCACCAATTACAGGCGCATTAACGGCTTCAGCCAGTTTATTGATCTCACCCATACGAAGGGCCACTGGGGCGTTGGAAAGCACTAACTGAGCCCCTTCCTCATGACAACGGAGGGCGGTTCTCCAGGCAATGGATTTCTCATCTAACGCACCGAAAATGATACCTTTTTTTCCTTTCAATAAGTTATTTGACATAATAAGAAATTTGAGAATTTGATGATTTGAAAATTTGAAAATCTTAAAGTTGGTTAGTAGCCAAAATTGCGAAGACCCATATTTCCAATTTTTGAAGCCTTATCTAATTAGAAAAGGCGGGTAAAATTAAGGACTTTGGTGGAAATAGGGATATTCTGGGTTTTGAGAGATAAAAACTCAATTCATCAGCATTTTGATACCGGTTTCGCTGAGTTCAATAAAGGGGATGCCCAGATTGGTATTGAAATAACAGCGGTTATTATGAGTAGTGATTTTTTGTATATAAAGTTTGTTTACAAAATGAGATCGGTCTACCCTTATCACAGTTGATTTAGCAAATTTCTTTTCCAGCTCTTTCAGGCTTTCCGTTATAAGCTCACTTTTGCCATCCGTTAAAAAGAACCTCGAATAATTTCCCTCAGCTTTTATATATACTAACTGGTCAGTCTTAAGGAAAAGCTTTCCCATGGCACAAGGAAAACTCTGGGGAGTAATATCCTGCAAAGCAGGTATCAATTGATCTAATACATTCTTTGGTTCTTTCTCTTTCAAGAGTTGCTGAACCTTGGCAATACTTTCTTTGAGTTCTTCCTGTAATACAGGCTTAACGAGATAATCAACCGCTGCCAGATGAAATGCCTTTCTGAAATACTCTGCTTTGGAATGAGCGGATGTAATGATAACTGCCAATTGGATATCAGCATTCCTAATTAATTCAAGGAATTCGATTCCATTTTTATGTGGCATCTCAATATCAAGAAACAATAGATTGGGTTTTAGTAAGACAATCTTCTCCAATCCTTCAGAAACAGTATGACATAGCGCCAGCACTTTCACTTCAGGGTGAAACTTTTCAATTTTGCTTCTTAGGGCTTCGGCGGGTTTTATTTCATCATCCAGGATAATAGCGGTTATGCCGTTCATATTCAATACTTGAAATTGGATGGAATAAAGATAGCGAATCGGGTTCCAACAACACGACCTTCTTCATCGAGCATATCAACCACTTCCTGCACCATTTTTTCCTTATTCTGCTGGTTGTACAACTCAATCTGTTTGCCAAGTATCGACAACCCCTGCTGTGTACC
>JBGAQE010000076.1:0-18848 GCA_044220885.1 Chitinophagaceae bacterium | reverse complement strand
GCGAATACAATATTCGAACATCAGCGCCTTCTGCTTTGGCTTCCAACAGACTCTTCTTTGATCCGGGTACACGAAGCATATCTCCAAATGAACACAAAATAACATTCGGCAGCATAGAAAGATACACCGCTTCGTCTATCACACTTACTGGTGTTACACAAACCGGACAGCCCTGGCCATGCACCATCGTTATCTTTTCTGGCAACAGATCAAGCAGTCCGTTCTTAACCAGACTATGGGTTTGCCCACCGCATATTTCCATCAATGTCCATGGCTTTGTAGTGATCTTATGGATCTCTTTCAGGTATTCCTGCACCATTTCCGGGTCTCTGTATTCTGACAAGTATTTCATATCAGTTTTTATTTTCGGGTGATGGATGTGTTTCCAGTTCTTCCACTTCTCCAATCTGTTTCAGGTATTCAAAAGTCTGTTTGGCCTCTTCCTCATCAATCAAACTTATGGCCACTCCAACATGCACCAAAACATATTGTCCCACTTCCGCTTCCGGAACCATGCACAAATTGATCTCTTTTGTTATACCTCCAAACGATACTTTACCCTGACGGAAAGTAGGGTCGAGGTCAGCGTTGATGGAAAGGATTTTTCCGGGGATTGCGAGACACATATGGAGAGATTTTAATTGTTTTAAATGAGTTGTAAGTAGTAAGTTTTAAGTTGTAAGTAAATACAGGCTTCGACCGAGAGTTTTGATATACATAAAAAAGTATTTTGAACTGTCTTCTAACTTACTACTCATTACTTACTACTTATAACTTACTACTTACCACTTAATACTTATAACTATTCTCGGTTCTCCCACTTATCATCTCCTCCTCACTCAACGCATGAAAATGAGCCAACTGCCCCAATCCAATACATTCATCATTTGGAGAAAGTTGTTTATGTAAGAAAAGTTCACAGGTTTCTCCCATTATATCCTGAATCATTCCGGTGAGTAATGCATTTTGAAATACACCACCACTGAAAGCGATTCGGTTGCAGGAGAGATCGTGACGAAGAGAATCGATTCCTTGCGCCAGTGAGTAGAAGACTTTATAGGCAATGGTGGCTCGATCTACATTCTTGGCAAGATCGCTTAGTACTCCAGTGATTAATAAACTCCAGTCCACTTTGCGACTGATGAAAGGAAGCGGATAGAAAGAAGCCGGTATTACCTTGCAAGTTTCCGCCATTGCTTCGAGTAACAGAGCGGCTTCCCCTTCGTAACTATTTATTGTTCTTATTCCCAACAGACAGGATATGCCATCTAGTAGTCTGCCCATGCTGCTGGTATGTAGCGGATCAGGTTGTTTTAATAATTGCGTATAATAATTCCATTCTTTTTCTGAAAACAGATGTCTCACGTTTTCTTCTGTGCCGGGAATAGTATGCAAAAGACTTAATGCTGAAAGACGCGGTTCCCTGCTCATCTTATCACCCAGTAATTGCTGGAAATAATTGATATGAGCTGTTCTTTCCATGCTATGATTGCTATATAGGAAGAATTCACCACCCCATATCTGGTTGTCATTTCCGTATCCTGTTCCATCCCATATCACTCCTAAAACCTGATCCTGCGTTTCAAGAAGATTGTTCTCAGCTAATACCGCAGCGAAATGCGCTTCATGATGTTGTATGCGGATAAAGGGTAGTTGTCTTTTTTGAGCCCATTCTTTTCCGCGTATGCTGGAACTATAACCCGGATGCTTATCTGCTACTATCAGATCTGGTTCGGTACCCAATAAGCCGAAAAGCTGATTCAAACTGGTTTCAAAGGCTTCCTGTGCTTCATAGCTTTGCTGGTCACCCAGGAACTGACTTACGTATACCAGATCCTTATCCTGAATGGCAAACGCACTTTTCAATTCAGAACCCATCGCAAGTATGGATTGTCCGGCATTGGCAAGTTTGGAAGGGAAATAATTAGGAGCCATACCACGACTTCTCCTTAGTATGATGCGCTGCCCATGTTTATTGAACTGAACAACACTATCATCCTGTGGAGCTACAATTTCTCTTTCGTAGGTGAGGATATAGTCAGCTATCTGGAATAGATAGGATAATGCTTCTTCATCCTTATAAATTATTGGGGCACCACTTATATTTCCACTGGTAGCAACAAGAGGACCATTAAATGCTTCAGAAAGAAGTACGAGCAGAGGAGTACAAGGTAGCATGCCACCGATCTTGGTAAGCCCTGGAGCAATTTCTTCAATAGCAAGAAGAGATGATTTGTTTTCTTTTATCTTACTTAGCACTATTGGCGCCTGCGGACTTTCCAATGCTTTAATGGTGGCATCTGATAATTCCAAATCAGCTGCCATTAATTCAATTGTAGGATATATAACCGCTAATGGTTTTGAAGGACGATGTTTTCTGCTTCTTAGTAATTGGATAGTTTCCTTATTGGTGGCGTCACAAATTAATAAATAGCCTCCCAATCCTTTTGCGGCCAATATTTTTCCATCTTTCAATTCCTTTGTAACAACATCCCAAATCAGTTTTGGATCGCTTGTGATACAGTTTGTTGGGGATGAATATAAGTGTAAAGGAATGGAGCAATCGGGACAGGAATTTGTCTGGCTATAAAAACGCCTGTCATTATAATCACGGTATTCTTTTTTACAGGAAGGACATTGCTCATAGGGAGCCATCGTGGTGTTCTCCCTGTCGTAAGGCAATGCTTTTGTAATGGAATAACGAGGACCGCAATGAAGGCAGGTGGTGAATGCGTAATGATAGCGCTTGTCTACTTTACTATGCAATTCGTTTTTACATTCAGGACAAATAGCCATATCGGGTGTCAGCAGCATTTCTGCCTTACCACAATCATCACTTTTATCTATACTGAAATCGAGATAGTAAGTATAGGGGGTTTCTTCAATGGTATGTGATGTAATAAGGGAGTGTTGGGGTGGGTGCTTGATCAATGAAGTGTAGAAATCCTTCACTTCCCTTGCTGTTCCATTCAACCAGATATGTACACCGTTGGTACTATTGTTGACAGTACCTTTTAATCCTGCAGCCACTGCCATTTGACATACCAGTGGCCGGAAGCCGACTCCCTGAACTAATCCTTTTATATGTATGTGGTAGGTGTGCATGGGAACCGGTGTTGTTTTTTCAGACAGTCTCTACTGCTGGTACCTTTGATCGTAACCAGGTGTACCAATCTTGAAGTCCCTGGCCGGTTGTGCAACTCACTTCTATTATTTCCAGTTTATGATTCACTTTCAGTGCATTTTCCTTCGCCTTTTCAAGATTGAAAGGGACATAGGGGAGAAGGTCAATTTTGTTGATGATGCAGATTGTTGAACTATGGAACATGTCGGGATACTTCAGCGGTTTGTCTTCGCCTTCTGTAACACTCATTATAACTACTCTTTCTTTTTCTCCGAGATCAAACATAGCAGGACAAACAAGATTGCCTACGTTCTCAATGAACATGATGGAGTTTTCAACTGGTTTCATTCCCTGAACCGCATGCATCACCATATGTGCGTCGAGGTGACATCCCTTTCCGGTATTTATCTGAACCACTTTCGTACCTGTTGCGTGTATACGGTCAGCATCATTGGTGGTTTGCTGGTCGCCTTCCACTACATAGAAACTTTCCTGTCCTTTGAGGTCAGTCAAAGTTCTTTCAAGAAGGGAAGTTTTACCTGAGCCGGGAGAGCTCACCAGGTTCAAAGCCAATATGTTTTTTGCTTCGAAATAGCCCCTGTTTCGTTGGGCGAGAAGATTGTTCTCGTATAGTATATCTGTTTCCACATCAACCACTTTTTTTGTATGAGAATGGTCGTGATCATGGTTATGATCATGGGAATGAGAATGGGAATGGCTGTCGCAGCCGCAAGTGGCACACATACTAAGGTGGTTTAATTGATTAAGTGATTACCAGCGATTTTACTTTCAGTTCCTTACCCTGTAATATCGATATGAAATTATTATTACATACAGGACAGGGGTCGTATAACTCATGAACTGGGAATTCTGCTTCACAATCAATGCATTTTTCCCTTTCCTTCTATTCTGTTTACGATCTTAACTGCTCTTTGAGCAGGGTATCTTTGACTCCTGCTTCCAGGCGAAATCAAATGCTTCCATTTCTATAGTGCTGAGCTCGCCAATATCCAATTCAATCTCTTCAATGGATACTGCCCCTCACGATTGGCTTGTTTCGTGGCTATATCCACGATACTCATAACAATAGACAGTTCGTGCATGGCCTTATTGGTTGGCTTTCTTACGTCTTCTCAACCAGATATAACCTGCTGTAATTGCGAGCACTGACCAGGTAAGGATAGCATGGTCTGGTTCTACTATATAATGTGTAATAGTAAAGCCATGAGTATGACCATGACCTTCATGAGCAAAACTTGCCAGGGGGAGCGCTGACAATAAAATGGCGGCTACAGCAATCTTTTTCATGTTTGTTTTGATTTATAGGAACCAATATTAGATAGATTATTTACCAGCCGGGGTAAGGAAACTCAGCCAATTTTATGATAATGGTCATAAACCCAGACTGATTTATCTGGGTAGTTTCACTTTGCAATTTTCCGCCTTCACACTTAAAAATTACAACCGCATGACTAACGATGCTACTCCACGGAGACAGCCTACTTATTTCGAAGAGGCTGCCCGTAAGGGTTACTCCCGCCGCGATTTCATGAAGTTTGTTACCATGATGACCGCTTTTATGGGTCTTGAACAATCTGCAATTGGCCAGGTGGCTAAAGCAATGCAGGCAAGTCCAAGGGTTCCGGTTATCTGGCTTCACTTCCAGGAATGTACCTGTTGTAGTGAAAGCTTCATTCGTTCTTCTCACCCAATGGTGGCAGATATACTGCTCGACCAGATTTCACTCGATTATTCTGAAACACTGATGGCTGCTTCCGGCTTCCAGGCGGAAGAAGCGATGAAGAACACTATGACTAAATATAAAGGAGAGTACATCCTTTGTGTTGAAGGTAGTGTGCCAATGGGGGCAGATGGAGTTTACTGTATGATTGGCGGAAAAACATCATTACAGATCTTAGAAGAAGTTGCGGAAAATGCAAAGGCAGTTATTGCCTGGGGAAGTTGCGCCAGCAATGGTTGCGTTCAATCAGCCAAACCAAATCCAACAGAAGCAACACCTATTCACAAACTACTGAAAGGAAAACCACTGATCAAAGTTCCTGGTTGTCCTCCAATTGGTGAAGTGATGGCTGGTGTAATCGTTCATCTGGTTACATTCGGACGTATCCCTGAATTGGATCGTCTGGGTCGTCCAAAAGCTTTCTATAGCAAACGCGTTCATGATACCTGCTATCGCAGACCATTCTATGATGCCGGTTTGTTTGTAGAAACCTTTGATGATGAAAGTGCTAAAAAAGGATATTGTTTATATAAGGTGGGATGTAAAGGACCATCTACCTATAATGCTTGTGGCGTAATGAAGTGGAATAACGGTACCAGTTACCCGATTCAATCGGGGCACGGATGTATCGGTTGCAGCGAAGAGAATTACTGGGATAATGGCCGTCTGTATGGACGTGCTTCCAATTTCCCAGGATTCGGAATCGAAGCAGATGCCGACACAGTTGGTAAAGTGGCGCTCGCCGCAACAGGCGTGGCCGTTGCTGCTCACGTAGTAGCTACCAACGTGCGTAAACACAAACTCATCACCACTCTTGAAAAAGAAGGTAAGGAGAGTGAACACGAACTGAAATCTTAATATTCACCTTATTTATTATGCCATTATGAGTACAAGAATAGTTGTTGACCCGATAACACGTATAGAAGGTCACTTACGAATAGAAGCAGATATTGAAAATGGAAAGATAAAGGATGCCTATAGCAGTGGTACCATGGTACGCCTGCTCGAGGAAATCCTCAAAGGCCGCGATCCAAAAGATGCATGGGCATTTGTAGGACGTGTGTGCGGCGTTTGTACTTCCATCCATTCCCTCACTTCAGTAAGAGCCGTGGAAGATGCGCTCGATATAGCCATCCCACCCAATGCTGAACTGGTTAGGAATATCATGTTCTGCGCACAATATATGCACGACCACGTTGTACACTTCTATCACCTCCACGCCATGGACTGGGTAGATGTAGTAAACGCATTGAAAGCAGATCCAAAGAAAACATCGGAACTGGCTCAAAGCCTTTCTAACTGGCCAAAGAGTTCTCCAGGTTATTTCAGTGACCTCCAAAAAAGGATCACCAAATTCGTAGAAAGCGGACAGCTTGGTATATTCTCCAATGGTTATTGGGGACATCCTGCTTATAAACTTCCTGCAGAAGTAAACCTGATTGGATTGGCCCACTATCTTGAAGCCCTTGAATGGCAGAAAGAGATAGTGAAGGTTCATGCTATATTCGGTGGTAAGAACCCACATCCAAACTATCTGGTAGGTGGTATGGCTTGCGCTATCAGTATCGATGATGTAAGCGGTATCAATGCAGAAAGACTGGCTTATGTTGAACAATTAATGAAACAAGGTAAGGAGTTCATTGAGCAGGTATATATTCCAGACCTGATGGCAATCGCCAGTTTCTATAAAGACTGGGCTGCAATAGGTGGTGGATTAGGAAATTATCTGGTGTATGGTGACTTACCAACGAATGGTTATCGCGATGCTTCTTCCTATAAATTCCCCGGAGGTGCTATTCTTAATAAGGATGTTTCCAAAGTGTATGATGTAGACCTGAGGAAGGAAGATGAAGTACAGGAATTCATTTCCAGATCCTGGTATGAATATCAGGGTGGTAATGATAAGGGATTGCATCCTTGGAAAGGAGAAAGCAAAGTGAAATATACCGGACCAAAACCTCCATTCGAACATCTGGATACTACACAGAAATATAGCTACCTGAAAACGCCACGTTGGAAAGGAAATGCTATGGAAGTAGGACCATTGTCGCGTATGCTTGTTGGTTATGCCCGTGGTAATAAGGAAATTCAGGAAGTGGTTGACAAAGCACTCACTGATTTAGGTGTTCCTATTACAGCGCTGTTCTCTACATTGGGACGTACAGCAGCCCGTGGATTGGAAAGTATCTTAGCTGCCCGCTGGGGTCTGGAGTTCTACAACCAGCTTATCTCCAATATAAAAAATGGAGATACCCGTATGGCAGATATGACAAAATTCAATCCATCTACATGGCCTAAGCAAACGGTTGGAGTAGGACATTCAGAAGCTCCCCGTGGTGCCCTTGCACATTGGATCAATATTGCGGATGAGAAAATAGCCAATTACCAGTTGGTGGTTCCCACTACCTGGAATGCTTCCCCTCGTGATAGTAAAGGACAATTGTCGGCGTATGAATCAGCGTTACTGGATACACCAGTAGCTGATGAAAAGCAACCGCTGGAAATTCTCCGCACCATCCACAGCTTTGACCCATGTATGGCTTGTAGTGTACACCTCTATGATGAGGAAGGAAAAACTATCAGCCGTGTAAGTGTTTTAGGCGATTAACCATTAAACTAAAAGTATGGCAACAAAATATTTGCATATACATAAACTAAGGAGGGTATACGTATGGGAACAACCTGTACGCATCTACCATTGGCTGAATGCCCTTGTTTTGCTGGCGCTGATAGTTACCGGTTTCTATATCGCTAACCCATTAGCACTGCAAAGCAAAACTGAAGCCTCCTTCATGTATACGATGGGCTGGTTCCGCTATATCCATTTTATAGCCGCCTATCTTTTCTTTTTTAATTTCTTATTCCGTTTGTACTGGGGTTTTGTTGGAAACAAATATGCTAACTGGAAACAGTTCATCCCTACATCAAAAAGGTTTATCAAGGAAATCTGGCATGTGATTAAGATCGATATCCTGATGATGAAAGGAAAAGAGCATATCAGTATCGGACATAATGCCCTTGCAGGATTCATTTATTTTTTCACTTTTATCGCTTTCTTAGTTCAGTGTTTAACAGGTTTCGGATTATATGCATCTATGAGCGATTGGTGGCTGCCCAGACTTTTCGGTTGGGTACCAGCATTGTTCGGAGGTGATATAGTTACCAGACAGGTTCACCATTGGTCTATGTGGTTCTTTATATTATTCGTGGTAATACATGTTTATCTCGTATTCTATCACGATTATGTTGAAGGCCGCGGAGAAATAAGCAGTATGGGTGGTGGTTGGAAATTCATTGAAGATGAAGTGTTCGAAGAAAACAAACATCTTACACCAAACCCTGAAAAGAAAAGCTGATGCATTCATCCAAAATACTCGTTTTAGGAATCGGCAATTACCTTATGGGAGATGAGGGTCTCGGCCCTCATCTAGCCCTTAGGCTTGAACAAGCAGGCATACCCGAAAATGTGGATGTTGTAGATGGCGGCACAGGAGGATTTCACTTGCTGGAATATTTCGAAAACTATTCCCGCGTAATTCTCATCGACGCCACTCTCGACGGCCGCACTCCAGGTACCATCCGTCTTATCAAACCCCGTTTTGCTCAGGACTTCCCGCCAGCCATGAGCACACACGATATCGGTTTGAAAGACATGGTTAGTGCCTTGCAACTTCTGGATCGCATGCCCGATATCCATTTATTCGTGGTAAGTATTGAAACTATTCAGCAACAGGGAATTGAACTTACGCCTGAGGTGGAGGCTGCGATGCCGGAGTTGGAGCAAAAGGTTAGAGAGCTTGTAAGTAGTTTGCTGGAACATGAGTTAGTGGTTCAATAGGTTCAATGAGTTCAAGAGGTTACCCACTAAAGGGGGAGCTAGGTCAATCTCCCAAATTAATTGCAGTTAGTTTTTCATAAAGAGAAAGCCGATAGTTTCTAACTATCGGCTTTCTCTTTATGAATAGTAAAGATATTATTTAGTAAACATAATCGACCTAGCTCCCCCTTTAGGGGGTCGGGGGGTAACCTCTTGAACTTATTGAACCTATTGAACCTTTCAAACTCCCCGCTTCGGCTCCACATACTTCCTCCACTTCTCAATCACCCCCTGTATATCCGCCGGTATATCACTTTCAAAAAACACAGGCTTGCGCGTGCGCGGGTGAATGAAACCGATGGTCTTGGCGTGAAGGGCGTGACGGGGACAGAGCTCAAAGCAATTATCGATGAACTGACGGTATTTGGTGAATACAGTTCCTTTTACAATGCGGTCGCCTCCGTAAACTTCATCGTTGAAGAGGGGATGACCGATATGTTTCATGTGAACACGTATCTGGTGGGTGCGACCTGTTTCCAACTGGCATTGTACCAGTGTTACATAACCGAAACGCTCCAATACTTTATAATGGGTGATGGCTTCCTTTCCAATCTCTCCATCAGGATATGCCTCGAATTGTTTGCGGAAGCGTTGGTGACGGCCTACATGCGCTACGATGGTGCCGCTGTCTTCAACTACATCGCCCCATACTAATGCTATGTACTTTCTTTCGATGGTATGATCGAAGAATTCCTTAGCCAGACTGCTTACTGCTTTTTCTGTTTTCGCTAATACCATGAGTCCGCTGGTATTCTTATCTATTCGATGCACCAATCCAAAACGAGGCAAGGTCTCCGCATTGATTTCCTTATTCTGTTGTTGCAGATACCAGGCAACCCCATTAATTAAAGTGCGGTCCGGGTTTCCACTGGCTGGGTGAACAACCAAACCCACAGGCTTGTTGATGATCAGGATATCCTCATCTTCAAAAACGATATTCAAAGGCATTTCCTGAGGAACAATTTCTTCCCCATGAACTTCCTTAGTGGAATAAACCACCAGTTCATCGCCTGGTTTTATCTTATAGTTCGAGGGAACAGCTTTACCATTGATAAGAACCCTTCCGGCTTCAATTCCCTGCTGGATCTTGTTCCGGGAAGCCCCTTCCACGCGGGCTGTCAGGAATTTATCGAGACGCATGGGTTCCTGACCCTTGTCGATAGTAAGGTTCATCCGTTCATATAGCTCTTCCGGACCTTCTTCAAACTCGTTCAATTCCTGTTCTACTAAATTTTGCGACATTACTATCTGTTATTTCGGCAAAGGTAAACTTTCTGGGAGAGTAATCCTCCCCGCACTGCGATATAGGGCAAGACCCTGTTATGCCGTACATTTGCCCCTCAAACTGACAAGTGGAGAAACAACAGGTCATATTTAAGGATTTAGGCAAGATGGAGTACCAGCCAGCCTGGGACTATCAGGAAGAGCTGTTATTAAAGAATGTAACGCTAAAGCGGGAAGCTGTAACAGCCGGGAAACCGGTTACAGAGGCCGGCACCACTAACTATTTGTTATTTGTGGAACATCCACCAGTATATACCCTTGGCAAGAGTGGGAAAGAAGAGCATGTATTGATTAGCGAACAGGACAGGATCGAAAAGGGAATACAATACGTAAAGACCAATCGTGGAGGAGATATCACTTTCCATGGCCCTGAGCAATTAGTGGGTTATCCTGTTATCGATCTCGAATTGTTTTATACTGATATCGGTCGCTATCTCCGTAATCTGGAAGAAGTTATCATACGCGTAATGGCCACCTACGGTTTAAAAGGCGATCGTTCCTCCGGTGAAACCGGTGTTTGGCTTGATCCCGACATAAAAGGCCGCGAACGAAAAATCTGCGCCATGGGCGTCCGTTGCAGCCGCTGGATCACCATGCACGGCTTCGCCTTCAACATCAACACCGACCTAACCTATTTCGATCATATCATACCCTGCGGCATCCAAAACAAACAAGTCACTTCCCTCGAAAAAGAATTAGGAAGAAAAGTGGATATGGAAGAGGTGAAGGAGAGGGTGAGGGGGGAGTTCAGTGCTGTCTTTGATGCTAGTTTGTTAATTTGAAAATTTGGGAATTATCCAATTTGAGAATTTGAAGATTTGAGAATTTGAAAATCTTTTGGCAGGCGGTTTAATTAGATAATTGGATGCTTAATTAAAAAAAATTAATTCAATTTCCTAATTCATTAGAGCGACAAGTAACCTTTAATAAGTCTTCCCTACAAGATTTTCAAATTTTCAAATTTTCAAATTTTCAAATTCTCAAATTAGCAATTTCCCAAATTTTCAAATTTGTATTAGAATTCTTTGGGTATAAAAAACTTATTCTTCTCCTTCAACTTCCCATCTTCCCACAACTCAAATCTATACCAACCCGATTTCAGGAAGTTCACTTTATCTAGGGTGAGATAGGATTCTTTTACTTTGCTGATCTCGAATAATGGGTTGCTTTTTTCATCGAAGAATTTAACGCCGTAATGTTTATTGGCGGCATCGGGGAGGGAGATGGCGATATTACCATCCTTTTCGGTATAGACAAATAATGATGGTCTGTATACTTCTTTAGGCACAAAGGGTTTTAATACGATGGTGTCGGCATTGCGGAATACAAGGGTATCTTTTGTCTTATTTAAGATGGAATCCCTGAAGGGCTTGAATTGCTTTTGGGAGATGCTAGTTACGATAGTATCGCGCTTCTTAATTACAAAGAACTTTTCAGGCTCTGGTGGGGGAGGCGGTGCTTTTTCGATTACTGGTGCAGGTGGTTTAACCGGTTCAGGTTTTGGATCAGCAATCTTCTGTTCCAGTTTGATGGTTTCTTTTTCACTCAGGTTTTCTGACACAACCACCCTTCTGTTATTATTGCCATTGTATTTTTCCGGAGCTGGTTTGGGTACTACAGCTTTTTTTACCGTATCCCAAAATGGTCTCTTTGATTCTGTGAAAATATATTTCCCGCTATCCAAAACAATGAAGAGTCGGTAGAACATTAATGGGGTGAGGGCTTTTGTATCGACAAAACCATTTTGAATATTAGTTGGGTCGGGAACAGAGAGAATGGTCTTGAAGTTTTTAGTACTGTCGAAAGAACGCTGTATGCTGATTTGTGTAACGGTTGAGTAAGGGTTGGTCCAGCTGATAAGCATCTTGTTATTCCCTGTTGTTGTCACTGTGAATTTCGGAAGCGTATCCTGAGCCATCAGGGTAGCGGAGAGTAATAACAGGAATAGCAATTGAACACTGAATCTGGCCATGAACCTTATAACGAATAGGGTAAAAAACTAGTATTAATAGGCTTCAAAGATAAAGGATTGAGGCCAGTAGGGCAAAGGATTAACTTTTACGAAACAAGGTGCTAAAAGGGTAGGGTTCCGGGCTTTAGGGAAAGATTGCCCTGAAGGCCACCACTATGTATAGCCAGGATATGTGATCCTGCAGGGAAATGGCTATTTGCTGTCAGGGAGAATAAGGCTTTGAAGAGTTTACCTGTATATACAAAATCGGTCGGGATAGCTGTTGTTTTGAATAATTGATTCATGAATTCGAGTAGTTCAGGGGTCTTTTTTGCATACCCTCCTTCGTGGAATCCATAGAGTAATTCAAAGTTATCATTCACAGCTTCTGACCGTATAAAAGCTTCCAGTTCATTTGGCGCATCAGGCGACAGTTTTAAAACCGGTATACCGCATACTCTTTGCTGTGGTAGGGTAGCTTTCATTAATCCAGCCATCATAGTGCCAGTACCAACGGCACAGGCTATATGGCTATAAAGTGAAATATCTATAGTCGCCAGCATTTCACTGGCTCCTTTCACTCCCAATGAAGAATGTCCCCCTTCGGGTACCCAGAAAAAGCCCGGGTATTGTTCTTTCAATGTTTTTTCAACTAAGTCCTTATTGGAATAGTCTTCCCTGCTTACGAAATATAGTTTCATTCCATAGGAGGTAATATCGTTAAGGGTATGAGATAAAATGGTTGGAGCTTCTCCTCTTATGACTGCTACTGTAGGAATACCCGCCAGTTTTCCTGCATAAGCAGTAGCCACCAAGTGGTTTGAATAAGCACCTCCAAAAGTGATGATACCTTTATACCCCTTTTCTACTACTTCCTGCAGATGATATTTCAGTTTGTACCACTTATTTCCTGAAATTATGGGATGAATCTGGTCCGTACGCAATACCGAAATAGCAACAGCGTTTTTTGATGCGAATGGCGCTTCAATGGCTTGAATTATAGCCTTTTTCAGGTCTATTTCAGTAAGTAAATTGTCGGCCGTCATAATGAGTAAGCAGGTATTTGACTATTTTCGTACCTGATTTTTTTTAAAAATACAATAATGGAACCAACTCTCTTGATCTTAGCAGCCGGAATGGCTTCCCGATATGGCAGTATGAAACAAATGGAAGGTTTTGGACCTGAAGGAGAAACCATCATGGATTATTCCATTTACGATGCCATCCGCGCCGGATTCACAAAAGTAGTATTCATTATCCGCAAAGATTTTGCAGATAATTTCAAAGCAGCTTTCGAACCCCGCCTCAAAGGCAAAGTGGCGATCGATTATGTATACCAGGAATTATCAGCCTATACAGAAGGATTCACTATCCCTGCCGATCGAAGCAAACCATGGGGAACCGCACATGCTGTTCTTTGTGCACAAGGAGTAGTTACAGATCCCTTCGCTGTTATCAATGCGGATGATTTCTATGGAAGGGATGCTTTTGAAAAAGCCTATGCATTCCTTACTAAAGTGGCCAACGAAAAGACCTATTCAATCATTGGCTACGACCTCATGAAGACCTTATCCGACAATGGTACCGTTAACAGGGGCGTTTGTGAAGTAGATGCAAAAGGCAATCTCACTGCCATTGCAGAGCGATTGAATATCTCTTATAAAGATGGTAAAGTAACCTGTGATGATGACCGTTCACCAAAAGAATTACCACTGGCTACTTCAGTATCCATGAACTTCTGGTGTTTCCATCCATCTATCTTCCCTTACTCACAGCAACTGTTCCACGAATTCCTTTCAGCCCATATCAATACTCCGAAATCTGAATTCTTCATCCCAATTGTTGCCGACCAATTCATCAAAGACGGAGGATCGATTCAGGTAATCCCGACTTCTTCACAGTGGTTCGGTGTTACTTATAAGGAAGATGCACCTGAAGTGAGGAAGAGTTTGCATGCGTTGATTGAGAGGGGGGAGTATCCGGTGGGGCTTTGGAGAATTTGAAAATTTGATGAATTGAAAATTTGAGAATTAACAGCCAATACATTTAACCGCGGAGACGCAGAGACGTGGAGGTATCTACTGCGTCCCTGCGTCTCCGCGGTGAAAAAAACTAAGCATAAAAAAGGAAAGAGTTTAATAAACATGTTGCACTTTTCCTTTTGAACCTATTGAACTTTTTGAACTATGCCCATTAAAAAGCCCCCAAATAATTTGGGGGCTTCTATATTTTAAGACAACTTTAATCAGTAGCTCTTCACCATAAACACACAATCCTCAATCTTCTTAATCTGCTGTGTACGATCCATACCTCTAAGGCTGGAGACCATTGGCAGTTTCACATTTTTGGCGGTAGTATCATCTTTCTTCACTTCTTCCAAAGCACGGAATATATTCTTAGCGGTTACAGCGAATACCACACCTTCAGCTTGTAACTGACGGGTATTGATGATACCGATTACTTCACCGTTCTTGTTGAATACAGGTCCACCTGAGTTACCTGGGTTAGCAGGAACACCGATCTGGCAGGTCATGGTATCACCATTGAAACCAGTTTTGGCACTCATATAACCTTCGTTATACACGATCTCGTTTCTTGGATAACCGAGAGTAAAGAGAGGCTCACCCAATTCTGCACCTGACTTACGGATAGAGTAGGGAAGATTGGTGTAGGCTTTGAAGTCTGCGTCCTGTATTTTCAGCAATGCCAGGTCTGATGAGGCATTTACATATATGATATTGGCCCGGAATTCATCTCCTTTATTATTCAAAACGATTACTGAGCTGGCATTCTTTACAACGTGTGCGTTGGTAACGAGATATCCTTTACCATCGATAAGGAATCCGGTACCACCCGATTTAGGGGCACTGTTTTCAGGAGCTTTAGAGATCTTGATCTTCTTATCAACTTCAGTAAGTATATCCCTCTTTTTCTTATCTACCTCAGACTTGAATTCCATGCGGAGCATCTGAAGCTCCTGGGTATTCTGTTTGCGGGTATAATAAGAAACTAAGCTAGCAAGCAGGATAGTGGTAACGCCAGCAATAGAAGCGGCAACCGCCATTACGCGTTTGTACTTCTTCCACAGTTCACGAACAACCGCTTTAGGCGCTGCTTCTTTAATAGCGCCCTGGTCGAGCAGGTGGTTATGAATTTCCTGTAAGGTTGCTTTATGATTTTTCCAGTCACCGAACTGGTTCAGTTTATTGAAGAACATGGTTTGTTCTACCACCAACTGATCCACTTCAGGATTGGTTTTGCGCAGGTTATCAAGGAAAACGCGCTCTTCTGGCGACATTTCTCCTCTTATATACCGCTCAACCGCTTCTAAAAGTTGAATTTCTTCCATCATCACAGATTGTTGTTTTTATATTCGGTAAAGAACAGTTTCTTTAATCGCATCAGGCACTTGTACTTCTGGTTCTTCGCATTATCGGCATTGGTATATCCGAAGCTTGATGCTATTTCGGTCATGTTTCTTTTCTGTAGGTAGTAGGCCTCTAAAAGGCTTTTGCAGGGTTCACCAAGGCTCCCCATGGCTTTCTCCATCACCTGGAATTCGGTATTTCGCTGATCATGCACCTCCATTTCTTCTTCCACCGGTACCAAATCTTCCAATCCATTCATTTCGGGCACGAACTTCTGCTGCTGTTGCAGCTTTTTCAACCAGAGCCTGCGGCAAACCGAATAAATATAGGTTTTGAGCAGGGAGGAGAGTTCGAATTGCCCCGATCGGGCCTTTTCATAAAGAACTATCATGGCTTCCTGGAAGATATCCCGGGCATCATCCGAACTGCCATTATTATTGATAATCATCGACTGAACCATCGTAAAGTGTTGCTTATAAATGGTTTCTATCGCCTGACGGTCATTTCTAGCCAGTCCTTCGAGTAATGCTGTTTCGTTTGGGATAATTTTCACGCTGGTAACCTTTTATTAATACCGGAATCGCCCTGAAGTAACCCGGAATCGGTAAAATTGTGCCCTGACGGGCTGGAAACGGGACAAATTTCGACTATAACCCGCTCAAAAAAAATAATTTAAAAAAAAATGTTACCTGCGGGTTACTTTCTCGAGCTTCTGGTATAAACACCAAATCAATTGTAAACAAACAAAACCTCGGTAAAAATGAAAAAGCTCTTTATTGTATTAGCTATCGGCGCTTTCGCAGCATGTAACAGTAACACAACTGACGCTACTAAAACTGGTGATACCACTGCTACTGAAGCAGCTAAGACTGTTGATACTTTAGCTAAAGCCGCTGACACTACAGCTAAAGCTGTTGATACTACAGCTAAAGCGGTTGACACCCTGAAGAAGTAAGTTTTTTTTTATATGGCAAGCAATCGTTAGAGGCCGTCCTGTTCTCAGGAGGGCTTTTCTTTTTGTGCAAACACCAAGTTTCGGAATTTGAGAATTTGGGAATTTGAAAATTTGAAAATCCAGTGGGTAGACCCTTTTGGAATTTGAAAATTTGAGAATTTGAGAATTTGATAATCTTTGGGGAAGAGTCTTACTGTTAGTGGAAATTATTTTTGAAAAATTGAAGAATTGAGAAATTGATTGATTTTTATTATACCAACTCACAACCCAATAAAACCGCCTGCCTTAAGATTTTCAAATTATCAAATTTTCAAATCTTCAAATTAGGCCATTCATCAAATTCCCAAATTCTCAAATTAACCTCTTCACCATCCCCGCCACCACCTTATCAATCGGCAAACTCACCACTTCTTCCGAAAACTCCTCCCAATCTATAAACCGAAAGGTTTCTGTTTCTCCGGTTTCCTGGTACATTTTCATTTCACGTTCATCAAAATCGAAGGGCTTTGTTCTTAAGGGGGCTTTGATTGGCTCGAGGGCCTTGGCGTAGTAGTAGATGGATAATATCTGGTGCTCAGGATTGAAAGCACTCATCTGGAAGAAGTCTGTAGTATAAAGGTGTTCGCCTATTTCAACATTCAGTCCCATCTCTTCCATGAATTCGCGTTTCAGACAGTCGCGGGTACCTTCTCCGAATTCTAATCCGCCGCCCGGGAATTTGGTATAATAATTACCTCTGATAAATTCATCACTTACCAGTACCTGGCGTTGCTCATTGATGAGAAGACCATATACACGTACATTAAAAAAATGCATAGTAGAAGTTGATTAGAATATTTTCTTTTTCAGGAAGAACCAGCCGATAACCAATGATATCAAAAGGGACAGGAATACCGGTATATAAAAGGCAAAAGGTGAATTGGAATAGGGGATGGGCACATTCATACCATAGATACTTGCCACCAATACAGGGAATGTAAGTACGATTGTGATTACAGACAAACGCTTCAGCACTTCGTTCTGGTTGTTCGCAATGATACTGGCGAAGGCATCCAGTGTACTACTCAGGATATTGGTATAGATATTGGCCATTTCAAGGGCCTGTGAATTATCCACTATCAGGTCGTTCAGGATTTCTTTTTCTTCTTCATTTAGTCCCAGGAAATTGGTACGCTCCGTTTTCATCAGTAACAGTTCATTACTTCGAAGGGCGGTTACAAAATACACCAGGCTTTTCTGGATCTGCATCAGCTTCAGCAGTTCTTCGTTCCGGTTAGCGGCATACAGTTTTTGTTCCAGCACATTCCTTCTCACATTGATTTCCTTTAGGAACTCCATATAAGTCTGGATGATCTTTTCAAAGATCTTCAGCACCATCATTTTCCTGTTATCAGGGTGACGGTTCTGGAAGGTGTTCAGGAATTTCTTGATAGCGCCATTCTCGAATGAGTTCACCGTTACGATCTGGTTATGGGTAAGGATGATACAAATCGGGATGGTGATATAATAGGCGTCGCTTTCATTGAAGGAATTGTTCTCTGTGGGTGTTTTTATAACCAGCAGTTTCACATTATCATCTTCTTCGAAACGGCTTCTTTCATCTATGTCTAATGAGTCGGTGAGGAAGTCGAGCGGTATATCGATTTCACTGGCCAGTTCAGAGAATTCCTCTTGTTTGAGAGGAGGCAATATATTGACCCAGGCCCCATTTTCGGGCTTGTCTATTTCAATAGTCTGGTGGTTGATATTTTTGAAGTACTGGATCATTGCGGCGCAAAGATAGGAGGAGGAGGTGGAAGATGAGCGGGGGGGATATTATTTTACGGATGTCATCCTACCCCCCGGATGTCATCCTGTGGGGTGGATGGCATCCTATACCCAGGATGGCATCCGGGGGGTAGGATGGCATCCGTATACAAAATCCCTAATCCAAAAACGCCTTCTTAAACCCAGGCACTTTCCTGTTCTTCGTCGCCTGCTCATACGCATACGCTATCGCAATCAACTCTCCCTCCTTATAGGCCCCGGCAAAAAACGAAAACCCTACCGGTAAATCATATACCCATCCTCCCGGAACGGAGATATGCGGATAACCCGACATCGCCGCCGGCTGCGTTAAGAAATCATCTCCCCAGCGGTCTCCATACATAACATCAATACTGCAGGATGGCCCCATAGTTATGCCTGCAATTGCATCCAGCTTGTTGGCAGCTATAAGATCATCAATTATTTTTCTTGATACATCTCTTCCTTTTGCCAATGCTTCCAAATAATCCTTATCCGCTAAACCCTTGCTCTTTTCACTGGCCTCTAATAATTCCTGCTTGAAATAAGGCATGGCTTTATCTTCATTCTGCTGGTTGAAGGTTATCACATCCTGCAATGTCTTTATCTTATGATTCGTTCCTACCAGATAAGCATTCAACCCAGCTTTGAATTCATTTCTGAAGATTGTGCCTTCGTACCTCCCTAATTCATTGATCTTATCTACAAATTCAATATCTACAATCGTTGCTCCCTGCGCTTTCAACACTTCAATATTCTTTTC
>JBGAQE010000276.1:0-2088 GCA_044220885.1 Chitinophagaceae bacterium | reverse complement strand
TTAGATCCAGAAACAAAGCAACGGTATATACAAACTTTTAAAAGTTTACGCGACAGAAAACCCGGTTATAACAACTGGTTGCTATTTGCGGCAATGACTGAGACCTTCCTGCTTTATATTGGTGAAAGCTATGACCCAATGAGAATAGATTTTGCAGTAAAGAAATTGAATGAATGGTATGTTGGTGATGGATGGTATAGTGATGGCGAACATTTTGCCATGGATTATTATAACTCATTTGTAATTCACCCGATGCTTACTGATATCCTGAAAGTGTTATCATCAAAAAAACTGGTATCAGCTGAAGCTTATGAGAAGTCGATGAAGCGAATGACCCGTTATGCTGAATTTCAGGAAAGAAGTATTTCTCCGGAAGGAACCTATCCAGTATATGGTCGTTCCATTGCATATAGGGTGGGGGCTTTTCAAGTGCTTGCTCAAGCATCTCTGAATGAAAGATTGCCTGAAGCAGTTAGTGGTGCGCAGGTACGTTCTGCACTTACCAAGGTAATGAAGAACCAATTTGAAGCAGCGGGTACATTTGATGCGAAAGGCTGGTTACAATTAGGTTTTGCCGGGCATCAACCAGAGGCCGCCGATCAATATATTTCAACAGGAAGTTTGTATTTGTGTACAGTGGGTTTTTTGCCATTAGGACTTCCTGAAACAAATCCATTCTGGTCGGCTCCGGCAGCTGATTGGACATCCAAGAAAGCCTGGAGTGGGCAACCGTTCAAGCGGGATTATAAAGTTGATTACTGATATAAAATTCACCTGTTCAATAAATGCTATATGAAAAAAAGTATGCGTGTTTTCCTGATAGTACTCCTGATTGTAAGTAGTAGTGTTTCCGTATTCTCACAAAACTACCAGCCGAATTGGGAGTCGTTAGATAAACGACCAATGCCAGAATGGTATAAGAATGTAAAGTTTGGCATCTTCATCCACTGGGGTGTTTATTCAGTCCCTGGTTGGAGCAGTAAAGGGCAATACGCTGAATGGTATCAGCAGGGATTACAAACAAACGATACAGCTCGCCAGCGTTTTCATAAAGCGAAATTCGGGAACCGCTCTTATTATGATCTGGCAAATGATTTCAAAGCAGAATTGTTTAATCCGGATGAATGGGCATCCGTATTTGAAAAATCAGGAGCAAAATATATTGTCCTAACTTCTAAGCATCATGATGGATTTACTTTATGGCCTAGTAAAGAAGCAGATGCAACATGGGGTTTTAAATGGAATGCTGTTGATGTAGGACCTAAAAGAGATTTAATTGGAGATCTTTTCAAAGCTGTTCGAAAAACATCGGTTCATGCCGGAATGTACTATTCATTGTATGAATGGTTTAATCCTCTCTGGAAAAAAGACCCCAAGCAATTTGCAGCGCAACATACATGGCCACAAATGAAAGACCTGATCAATAATTATCAACCCGATGTATTCTGGACAGATGGTGATTGGGATGCTTCAGCAGAAACCTGGAAAAGTCAGGAGTTTCTAGCGTGGTTATATAATGAAAGTCCGGTAAAAGATAAGATTGTTGTTAATGACCGTTGGGGTTCTGGCATGCGTTTCAAGCATGGCGGTATTTATACACCTGAATACCAACCAGATCTTGATTTTGAAGATCATTATTGGGAAGAAAGCCGTGGTATGGGCTTCAGCTATGGGTATAACAGGGAAGAAGATGCATGGGATTATAATTCCACCCAATCACTCATTTTGCAATTGATTGATAAGGTAAGCCGTGGTGGTAATTTCTTGCTTGATATCGGTCCTGATGAACATGGAAAAATTCCTCCCATCATGGAAGAAAGATTATTGCAAATGGGAGAATGGATGAAAATAAATGGCAATGCCATCTACAATACAGTCCGCTGGCGCCGTCCTTCACAATGGAGTGATGGTCGCACCGATTACAAACCCGAACATGGTGGTGGAGACCTTTTATTGAAATTGACAGTAGACCCAGAACCTGGTTATGCAGTAAAAGAAGTATTCTTCACTTATAACGAAAAGAATAATGATCTCTATGCCATATTGCCGAAGTATCCCGATAACCACCAACTGGTGCTTAAAGATATT
>JBGAQE010000275.1:0-2096 GCA_044220885.1 Chitinophagaceae bacterium | reverse complement strand
GCAATGAAAGCAGAGGCTGAAAGAAGATTGGCTATACTCGAAAAAGAAAAATTTTATACTGGCAATCATGATTTAGGTTTCATGATCTACAACAGTTTTGGGAATGCATACCGAATAACAGGCAAGCCGGAGTATAAAGAAGTAGTGCTCACAGCAGCAGCTACTTTATCGAAAAGGTATAGACCAAACATTCAGTCCATACAATCATGGAATGGAGCTACACCCAACGACTGTCTGGTTATTATCGATAATATGATGAATCTGGAATTGTTATGCTGGTCATCGCAGAACAGTAATGATAAATCGTTCAACGATATCGCCCTCGCTCATTCTTACACTACTATTAAGAATCAATACCGTCCCGATTTCAGTTCCTGGCATGTTGTGGAATATGATTTGAAAACAGCCACTATCAAAAAGAAACGTACAGCTCAGGGTGCAGCAGATAGTTCTGCCTGGTCGAGGGGACAGGTTTGGGGATTATATGGTTACACAATGATGTATAGAATGACTGGTAAGAAAGAGTTTTTAGAACAAGCAAGAAAAGTGGCAGCCTTTCTTCTAAATCATCCAAGGCTTCCTTCAGATAAAGTACCTTATTGGGATTTTGATGCTCCTGGTATTCCAAATGCCTTGAGGGATGCATCAGCTGGTGCAATTATGTCATCGGCACTATTGGAATTAGGACAATATACAAAGGGAAAGGAGAGGAAAAGATATATTGAAACAGGAAAGCAATTATTAGTTTCACTTTCTTCCTCCACTTACAGGGCTAAAGCGGGTGAAAATGGTGGGTTCTTATTGATGCATAGCGTTGGATCCCTTCCTCAAAAATCTGAAGTGGATGTACCCTTAACTTATGCTGATTATTATTTTATTGAAGCGAATATGCGGTATAAGAAATGGTATTTGTCAAAATAGACTTTTATGAGAAAAGCTTTTGTTTGCATTTTTTCTTTTTCAATGATTCTTTTGTTTTTTCTGCCAGCGAAAACGGATGCACAAAAAAACAGGAAAGCAAAAGAACTTACCAGTAATACTCCTCAATTAAGCGACAGGGAATATTGGGCTGCATTATTATTTAAGATAAGTTACCCTGTGGTTCATGCCCTTTCGGTGGATAGTCTTAAAGCAACCATGCCTTTGGAAACCAGTAAAGACTATTATCTGAAAGCTGATAAAGTGAGTCATCTGGAAGCGGTTGGCAGAACGGCCATTGGCCTTGCTCCATGGTTATCGCTTCCTGATGATGATACAAAGGAAGGAAAGATGCGAAAACAACTCAGGACTGAATTGCTTAAGGGTTTAGCGAATGCCGTTGATCCATCTAAAGCTGATTTCCTGAATTTCCAAAAGGAACAACAACCCTTGGTGGATGCAGCCTTTTTAGCACAAGCTTTTTTGCGGGCCCCTTCGCAGTTATGGACTCCTTTAGATACAGAAACAAAACAACGGTATATACAAACATTTAAAAGTTTACGCGACAGAAAACCAGGTTATAATAACTGGTTGCTGTTTGCGGCCATGACCGAGACCTTCCTTCTTTATATTGGTGAAAGCTATGACCCAATGAGAATAGATTTTGCAGTAAAGAAATTGAATGAATGGTATGTTGGTGATGGATGGTATAGTGATGGTGATCATTTTGCCATGGATTATTATAACTCATTTGTAATTCACCCAATGCTTACTGATATCCTGAAAGTGCTAGCATCAAAAAAACTGGTATCAGCTGAAGCTTATGAAAAGTCGATAAAGCGAATGACCCGTTATGCTGAATTTCAGGAAAGAAGTATTTCTCCGGAAGGAACCTATCCAGTATATGGTCGTTCCATAGCTTACAGGGTAGGCGCTTTTCAAGTGCTGGCTCAAGCATCTCTGAATGAAAGATTGCCTGAAGCAGTTAGTGGTGCGCAGGTACGTTCTGCACTTACCAAGGTAATGAAGAACCAATTTGAAGGAGCGGGTACATTTGATGCGAAAGGATGGTTGCAATTAGGTTTTGCCGGACATCAACCAGAGGCCGCCGATCAATATATTTCAACGGGAAGTTTGTATTTGTGTACAGTGGGTTTTTTGCCATTAGGACTTCCTGA
>JBGAQE010000075.1:0-24065 GCA_044220885.1 Chitinophagaceae bacterium | reverse complement strand
ATAAAAGCAATCAGTATATAGATAATAAAAGATAATAAAATATAATCCCAGCTAATCCCTCCCAATCCCTTAAATCCCAGTTAATAAATCTCAGTCTGGAATCTCAGTCGAATTTGTTTTCCCAACCCTCCAACTTCAACTTCTCCACTTTCATCAGCACATCCGCTTCCAGTGTTTTTTTATAAGCTGTAATCTTGTCGCCAACAGTTTTATCAAAGGCACCGATAATTGTTGCAGCCAGTATGCCGGCATTTTTTGAGGCATTGAGAGCTACAGTGGCAACTGGAATACCGTTTGGCATTTGAAGTATGGAGAGCACGGAATCCCATCCGTCGATAGAATTAGATGATTTTACAGGAACACCAATAACCGGCAGGGTAGTAATGGATGCAACCATTCCAGGTAAGTGAGCGGCGCCACCGGCACCTGCAATGATAACTTTCAATCCTCGGCCCGCTGCCTGCTGTGCATATTCAACCATCCTCAATGGTGTTCTATGAGCACTCACCACAGTCAATTCAAAAGGAATTCCAAACTCCTTTAAAATATCAGAAGCCCCCTTCATAACTGAAAGATCCGAATCGCTACCCATTATAATGCCAACTAGTGGTGCCATAGTTAACTATGATTAAGGTGATTAATAACTGAGATTAATTAACTGAGATTAATTAACTGAGATTAATTAACTGGGATTAAAGGGATTGATTTGATTTTGCTGGGATTGGCTGCTTAATTTCCACATTTCCTCATCTTCACATTTCCTCATTTGCATTTTCAAATTTTCAAATTCTCAAATTACCTAATTACCTCACCAGCTCCCCCTTCAACCTCAACAACTCCGTCTCCGCCAGTTTCACTGTATATCTTGCTGCAATCAATCGGTTAAAAGCATCTTCAAGACTCTTCTGAGCTTCCCTGAGTTCCAATGAAGTGGAAACTCCCTGACGGAATCGCTCAATCGCAATGTTCATGTTTTCTCTTGCTAATAATATATTCTCTTCTTCTAATTGTAAGGCTTTCTTCTGCTGTTCATACTCTTCGAAAACGTTTGCCATATTGAGGTCTATTACACTCAACTGGTTCTTATATGAAAGCTCCTGGAATTGAACATCCAATGCCGCTTGCTTTATCAGTCTTTTGGTATTGAATCCATTTAAAATAGGAACGGTAAGACTGAATCCATAGTTGAACCCTTTGTTCTGATTGAAAAGAGGAGTGAAGGTGTTGATTACCGCCTTGTTCCTTAATTGTGAAATATTATAGGCAGAGTTGAAATTCAATGTAGGGAATAATTCCGCTTTGCGTTCTCTCAAACTAAGCTTAGCGATATCGATATTTTTTTGAGCTATCTGCAAAGAAGGATTACCAGTTGCTAAACCATTCTCAAGATCTCCATATTGAAGCGATGTATTCAATGGAATAGTGTCTGATACATCATATAATGTTTTCAGTGGTAAAGACATAAGCTGATTGAGCTGTTGTCTTAATTGCTCGATGCTTGCCAACTGGTTCAATCGTAAAGCTTCCTGTGCATTAAGGTCAACTTTTGCCTGTAATAATTCAGGTTTGGCGCCTAATCCTACACTTAATTTCTTATCCGCCAGCTTAACCCTTTCCTGATTGATTGTTATCTGGTATTCTATTGCTTTTACCTGCTGTTTTTGTCTTACAATATTATAATAACTGTTTACAACAGAAGCTACCGTATTGATTACCTGGTTTTTTACTGCCAATGGACCAATTTCATTTTGAGCAAGTATCCTGTCTTTCGTTATGAACATCCTTAAGCCATCAAACAAGGTCCAGTTCAGGTTGATAGCAGCGGTCTGGTTATTGGATCGTAATCCAGAGGTATCTCTTTTTGATCCATTGGCCAGTTCTTGCTTTTGTGCGTTTACACTCCACACTTTTGTAGCCGTTCCATTTACTCTGGGAAGGAAGGCCGCATTAACATACGATTTATCGATTGCCAATGAAGCTGAATCGTTTTTAGACATCAGGATACTATAGTTATTCTGCAGGGCAGTAGCTATAGCTTCTTCAAGCGAAATCACTTTCTGGGCTTGAAGGGCAAATGGGGAAATGAACAGTATTACAAGACTATATTTCATCAGCAACAGCTTTCTTTTTTCTTGAAAGGAAGGTATACAATGCTGGTACTACATATAATGTAAGCACCAATGAAAATAACATACCTCCCACAATTACAACACCAAGGGGTATGCGGCTTTTACCCGCTGATCCAAGCGACAAGGCAATTGGTAATGCACCAAGTGTGGTTGCCAGAGTGGTCATTAAGATGGGTCTTAATCGGGCAACAGCAGAATCTACAGCAGCTTCCATTTTGGCAACTCCCGCCCGTCTTTTCTGATTTGCAAATTCCACGATAAGGATACCATTCTTGGTTACCAGTCCTATCAACATGATCATACCGATCTGTGAGAAGATATTAATGGTCTGTCCAAACATATCCAGACTCAATACCGCACCTGCAAGCGCAAGCGGTACTGTAATCATGATGATGAATGGATCTACAAAGCTTTCGAACTGGGCGGCTAATACAAGATAAATCAATATCAAGGCCAGCAAGAAGGCAAATAATGTATTGGAGGAGCTTTCGGCAAAGTCGCGCGAAGAACCACTCAAAGATTTTGTAAATGTATCATCGAGTACAATTCCTGCAATGCGTTCCATTTCCTTGATACCATCACCCAATGTTTTACCAGGTGCTAATCCTGCAGATACAGTGGCACTTTTGAAACGATTGAAGTGGTATATCTGAGGGGGATTGGCTGATTCTGTAATCGTTACAAGATTATCTAATTGAATCAGGTCTCCATTTCTGTTCCTTACATAAAATGCCTTAAGATCTAAAGGATCATCACGGTTATCACGATCCACCTGACCAATAACCTGATATTGCTTTCCTTCCATTATGAAATAGCCAAAACGGCGACCACTAAGCGCTAACTGAAGTGTGTTGGAGATATCCAGTACAGACACGCCCAGCTCACTGGCTCTAAGCCTGTCGATTGTAATCTGTAACTCAGGCTTATTGAATTTGAGGTTAAGGTCAAAGCCTTGGAAAACCGGACTCTTAGAAACCTCTTCCATAAATTTCGGCAACCTGTCTTTCAGCTTTTGGAAATCGAGATGCTGAACAACATATTGAACCGGTAATGAACCTCTGGAACCCAATCCAACAGAAATGGTCTGTTCCTGTACCGTCAATACCCTTACATTAGAATATTTCCCAAACATCCGGTTCATCTGTTTGGCAACATCATCCTGTGAACGGGTTCTTTGAGATGGATCGGTAAGTCCCATACTTATCATCGCCATGTTAGATCCACCACCACCACCAAATCCTGGAGCGAATGATAATACAACACGTTTTTCCGGGATTGAATCAATGATTTTCTGAGCCACATCGTAAACCACTTTATCCATATAGTCAAAGTCGGTTCCTTCTGTAGCCAATATGCTGGCCCTGATCCTGCTCCTGTCTTCCATAGGAGCCAGTTCAGATGGCAATGCTTTTCCAATAATATAAATAAGACCCACACAGGCAAGAACTATAATGAATGAAATCCATCGTGCTTTCATGAATGTGCGAAGAGTTGCACGATACAGGTTCTCCATTCCTTTGAAGAAAGGTTCTGTAACCCTATAAAACCAGGAATGTTTTTTTGTGTTACTGGTAAGATAGATATTCAGTACGGGGGTAAGACTTAAAGAAACGAATGCTGAAATCAAAACGGCTCCCGCTACAACTATTCCGAATTCACGGAACAGTCTTCCAACAAATCCTTGTAAGAATATGATTGGAAGGAATACGATAGCGAGTGTGATGGAAGTGGCGATTACCGCAAAATAAATTTCATTAGCTCCTGCACGGGCAGCTTTATACTTATCCATTCCCTGCTCCATCTTTTTATAGATGTTCTCCGTTACCACAATACCATCATCCACCACAAGTCCTGTTGCCAGTACCAACGATAGAAGTGTAAGTACATTTATAGAGAAGCCAGCAATGTACATGATGAAAAAGGCACCGATGATGGATACTGGTATATCTATCAATGGACGAAGAGCTATTGACCATTCACGGAAGAACAAGAAGATGATGATAACTACAAGTCCGATGGCGATCAATAAGGTCTCTTTTTACTTCTTCTACAGCTTTTCTAACAAATAATGTTCTGTCGAAACCCACTTCAAGGATAATATCTTTTCGGCATATCCTTCTCAATCTCCTTTAATCCTCTTATATACCTCATCTGCAATTGCTATTTGGTTTGAACCAGGTTGGGCAACGACACCGATATTTACAGAAGCTACATTGTTTTTCCTGGAAATGCTTTCTTCATTCTCCGGACCTAATACAGCTGTTCCTAAATCCTTAAAACGGATAATTCGGGTGCCGTCTTCTTTTATGATCAGGTTATTGAAATCGTCTTCAGTAGTGAGTTTACCGTAAGCTTTCACAGTAAGCTCGGTCATATTACCTCTAACCTTACCTCCCGGTAATTCAATATTCTCCCGGTCAAGTGCTGCCCTTATATCGGGGATGGTAATCTTATAAGCACCGAGTTTCGATGGGTCTATCCATAGGCGCATGGCATACCTGCGACCGAAAACATTCACTCCACTAACACCTGAAATGGTCTGCAATCTTTCCATCACCACATTCTCGGCAAAGCTGGTAAGATCAAGCAGGCCCTTTTGCTGGCTCTGGATCTGGCAAAATATGATAGGGTCTGAATCGGAGTCGGCTTTGGCAACAGTAGGAGGGCCGTCAATATCCTGTGGAAGGTTATTTAACGCTTGTGATACTTTGTCACGTACATCATTAGCCGCTTTTTCTAGATCCACATTCAGTTCAAACTCAACCGTGATATTGCTGCTTCCTTGTGAACTGGAGGAAGTGATATTCCTAACGCCTTGTACACCATTCACCGCTTTTTCAAGAGGTTCTGTAACCTGCTGTTCAATAATTTCAGCATTGGCACCGGTATAGGATGTTCTTACATTAATAACCGCAGGATCGATAGCCGGATATTCCCTTACACCCAGGAACGTAAATCCGATACCACCGAATATAATGATGACAATGGAGCAAACCACTGCCAATACAGGACGCTTTAAACTCAGCTCAGATAAATTCATCAGAATGGTATTAAAACGATCATTTTATTTTTGAAAGCTTCACTTCTGCACCCGGGCGAAGGAATAATAAACCTGTTATGATAACAGTATCGCCCATATTGATTCCACTTACCACTTGAATGTTTGAGGAATCCCTTACACTGGTTGTGATATCAGCAAAAACTGCCTTTCCACTCTTATAAAGAATGGCTTGCTTTTTCCTTCCCTGTGGTATAACAGATTCATTAGGGATAAGGATGGCGTTATCCTGTTTACCCAAAACCATTTGTACTTTGGCGAAAGCTCCTGGAACCAGAAAACGGTCTGAAGCCTGAACCACCGCTCTTACAGCCAAACTTCTTGTGTTTTCTTCCACATTTGACTCAATAGCTGAAACAGTGGCTTTATAGATGCTGTTAGAACCATCCAATTGAAATTTAACCTGCGCCCCGTTTTTTACCAATGAACCATATTTTTCAGGCACCGTAAACTGGAGTTTCAATTGGTTTACCTGACTGATATTTGCCAATAGGTTAGTAGGGGAGATATAAGCACCGAGACTGATATTTTTCAATCCAAGCCTTCCATTAAAAGGAGCTTTAACTTCTGTTTTCGAAATGCTTACACGCACTAATTCAATATCTGCTTTAAGGTTATTTACCTGCAATTCACTTAAGTCGTATTCCTGCTGGCTGATACCGTTTATCTTTAGTAACTCTTTTTGTCTTTCAGCAGTTTTCTGTGCTATCTGCAACTGCACCTGCAGTTTTCTTAACTGAGCTTGTAGGTCATCATCAAACAATTTCACTAAAAGGGTTCCCTTGGTTACAAAAGTGCCCTCTTTAAGGTTTAAGCCTACAATACGACCTGAAATTTCAGATCTTATTTCAGTTTCCTCAAAAGGTAATAAGCTTCCGGGTACTTCGATATTGCTGGAAAGGGGTTGGGGAGTTACCTTGAAACCTTCAACAGTCAATGGGCCATTGTTCTTTGCAGCATTTGCAGGAGCGGCGTCTTTTTTTTCTTCTTTACAAGATATTCCAATGATTATCAGCGAGAAAAATAGTAATACCGTTCTAATAGATGGTTTGCTCATATGCAGAATTAATACGCTATAAAAGTACTTTATTCGGACGGATTTATGGCCGAAAACAGTATGAATGGTTATTAGACGTCCTTTTTTGTAATAACCTTCAGTGACTGCCTGATTCGGTGTGCTTTATGCACCAAATCGTGTCGGTTTGAACTGAGTATGGTTATATGTCCCATTTTTCGGCCTGGCTTGGTGTCTTTCTTTCCATAAATATGCACAAATACATGTTCCATGGCCAGTATCTGATCCAGACCTTCGTAATAAGCTGGGCCGCTATGCCCTTCTTCCCCTAAAATATTTACGATGGCTGCTGGAAGAATTTCATCTGCATTGCCTAATGGATATCCCAGCATAATACGCCAGAGCATATCAAATTGAGAGCTGTAATTACCTTCAATGCTATGATGTCCGCTATTGTGAACCCTTGGCGCAGTTTCATTCACATACACTTCTCCTGCCTTATCGATAAAAAGTTCTACGGCAAAAATGCCCGGACTTTTCAATCCTTTTACCACGGCTAAAGAAAGTGCTTCCACTTTCCAGAGTGTTTTTTCAGGGATATCAGCCGGACTGATCTGAAAATCGAGGAGGTTCAGATGGGGATCAAAAACCATATCCACAGCAGGGTAGAGAACTATTTCACCTTTTTCGTTTATGGCAACAATCTGAGCAATTTCCTTATCGATAGTTACCATTTTCTCCAGAATGCCTGGAGCATCAAACCCTTTTTCGATAGTGGCCACATCTCTCATTACCTGAACACCACGACCATCATATCCACCCTGTGCAATCTTATTGACCGCGGGAAGGAAATGGGAATTGTCTTTTATAGCTTGCAGGGTATCGACAACAATAAATTCGGCTGTTCGTACCTGTTGTTCTTTGTAGAATTGTTTTTGAAGAATCTTATTCTTGATTGTTCTGAGAGCGGAAGGTTTTGGATAGATTTTCACTCCTTCAGCTTCCAGTTTTTCCAGGGCTTCCACATTCACCGATTCTATCTCGATGGTTAAGGCATCTAGACCTTTTCCGAACTGGTACACGGTTTCAAAATCGTTGATGCTGCCACAAGTGAAATGATGGCAAAGATGGGCTGCCGGACATTGCGGGTCGTTTTCTAACACATATGTTTCTACCGGGTAATTTGCGGCAGCCTGAAGTAACATTCTGCCTAACTGTCCACCTCCCAGAATACCAATTCTTTTCATGTTGGCTATTATTGAGCGGCAAAGATAAGTTGCAGCAAAAGAACTGTGTACATTAAATGATTGGGTGTAGATTTTTTTCTACTTTTGTGTGATGCGTCCTGATTTTCCACAAAAGACCTTTTCAGACAAGCGAGGCCAGTTTAGCCTCTTGATGGAAGCATTGGCTATGGACCCCAATAGTAAATAAGCCCTTTCGGCAGGCTGCTTTACAATCGTTTGCGCATTTTATCCACTCAACAATCATTCAACTGTTTTATATGAGCCATCAACCGCTCCCCATTAATACTGCTGCTGCAACAGATTTTCTTCCATTGGAAGGAACCGATTATGTAGAATTTTATGTTGGCAACGCCAAACAGGCGGCCCATTATTATCAAACCGCTTTTGGGTTTCAGGCTCTTGCTTATGCAGGCCCCGAGACTGGTCTTAAAGACCGGGTTAGTTATGCTGTAAGACAAAACAAACTAACCTTCCTTCTAACTACACCACTTCGTTCGGGTAATCCTATTGCTGACCATATCTATAAACATGGCGATGGAGTGAAAGCGCTGGCTTTAAGAGTCCCTAACGCAAAGTCGGCCTGGGAAGAAACAACCAAAAGAGGAGCTGTATCATATATGGAACCAGTGATTATGGAAGATGAAAATGGTAAAGTGGTAATGAGTGGCATACATACTTATGGCGATACCATTCATCTTTTCATTGAGCGACATGATTACAAAGGAACTTTTATGCCTGGTTTCAGGCCATGGTCTAATCCATATTTCAAGCCTACCGATACTGGACTTTTATATGTTGACCATTGTGTAGGAAATGTTGGCTGGAACCAGATGAATAAATGGGTGTCATTCTATCAGGATGTGATGGGTTTCAGGAATATCCTGAGTTTTGATGATTCAGATATCAGCACAGAATATTCCGCACTGATGAGTAAAGTGATGAGCAATGGAAATGGTTTTGTGAAATTCCCTATCAATGAACCAGCAGAAGGAAAGAAAAAAAGCCAGGTGGAAGAGTATCTTGATTTTTATAATGGCGAAGGCTGTCAGCATGTGGCCTTAGCAACAAATGATATAGTAGCCACCGTAACAGAATTGAGAAAAAGGGGTGTGGAATTCTTACAAGTCCCAACAACCTATTATGATGATCTTTTTGAAAGAGTAGGCACCATCGAAGAAGATATTGCTCCCCTGAAAGAACTCGGGATATTGGTAGACAGGGATGATGAAGGCTATCTGTTACAATTATTCTCAAAACCAGTAGAAGACCGTCCCACCTTATTCTTCGAAATTATCCAGCGAAAAGGTGCTAAAAGCTTCGGGAAAGGCAATTTTAAGGCGCTTTTTGAGGCTATTGAAAGGGAGCAGGAGCAGAGGGGGAATCTTTAATTATGTTAGATGCATTTTTTTTGCCTAAGGCTTAAGGCTTAGGGCCTAAGGCTTGATTCTGTCTTTGACCCGACGTCAAGAACTTCGTAATTGTGTAAATTTTACAGTAATAAATCAAAAGACATTTTCAAAAAACTCAAATAAAAAGCACAAATATCCCGGGCCAAAGACCTAAGTAAGCCTTAAGCCCTAGGCCTTAAGCCTTAGGCAAATAATAGCATGCAACATTAAGCACCCTGCAATTATCCACACTGTGCACAACCCGGACTGATTTTTGATACACTCTTTGTTTTAATTTTAACGCTTATTGTGTTAGAAGGGTAAAATATTGGTAGTGATCATTCGTTTTACAATAAGTGTTTTTCAGTATGAGGGTAATTAAAATCATAGTTTTTCTGCTGTTAGGGGCCATTCCGGTTCTTGCTCAAAATGTAGCAGGACCTAACTACTCATTTATAGATTACCAGAAGTCGTTTCCCCGTATTAACGATGCCATGAGCAGGAAGCAGGATACGCTTATCAAACAATTCCAGGAAAAGAACATACCCTGGCCGGCCAAGTATATATATCTTCGGTCATTCAAGTACGATAGTCAGCTCGAAGTTTGGGTGAAAGGAGAAAAAAGCAATAGTTTTCAATTATTCAAGACATACAAGGTTTGTGCTTTATCTGGAAGTCTTGGCCCCAAAAGAATGCAGGGAGATTATCAGGTGCCTGAAGGATTTTATTATATCAATGAATTCAATCCCAAAAGCCAATATTATCTGTCATTGGGTTTGAATTATCCAAATGCATCAGACAAGGTATTGGGTGATTCCATACAGCCGGGTGGTGATATCTATATACACGGAAGTTGTGTGACAACAGGATGTATTCCTATCACCAATCAGCAAATAGAAGAACTCTATATTCTTGCTAGTATGGCTAAAAGTGAAGGGCAGGATTTTATTCCAGTTCATATATTCCCCGTTCAGTTTAAGAATACTAAGAGTGTTGATTACCTGACAAAATTCCTGAAAGACTATCCTGAATATTCTCCTCTTTCGGAGCAGATGAAAAAAGCCTATCAGTATTTTGATAAGACCCATCAGTTACCCTTAGTACTGGTTAATAAAAAGGGCGGCTATGTTGTAGAAGGAGAGGTTCCTGCCGATGCCATAAAAAATAGTCCTGCTACTACCTCTGTTTCTGTTCGTAAAAAAGACCCTAGGCCTTTAAGGACATTCTCTGAAGAAGAGATAGCAAAAGTGGTAGATAAATTACCGGAGTTTCCTGGTGGAAACGAAAAATTCCAGACATTCCTCGATCAACTCAGCAAGGAAATGACGGCCTATTTAGCGGAAGGGCAAACAAAGACCTATTTAATGGTGGAATTCATTATTGACAAAGAGGGTAAGCCTGCCAATGCAAAAGTTATCAAGGGCGGTAATGAATCGCTGAACGATATGATTGAAGATAAGTTTGATAAAATGCCTCACTGGACGCCGGCTCTCCGCCTGGATAAGACTGTTGCAGTGAAGCTTAAGCAGTCCCTTTTTATTGAGAGGGTGAATCCTTGAACCGAGCTGAATGCTTGATGCTGGGGGCTGGATACTATTACAAATACATATAATTTATATTGAGAGTTTTTTACCGCAGAGACGCGGAGACATGAGTAGTTGATTGACAGATCAATCAGGACTTCCGATCTTTCAAACATTGAACGTTCGGAAAAAATACTCTAGATAGACTAGAACATCAATCATAGTTGATACGCTAATTACTAATTGTAATCTATGTTCCTATGCATTAAGAAAAATAGCGGCACATAGAATTAGTAAGAAACATGAATAATAAAAAAAACCTATGTGTTTAAAGAAATTTTCCCAAAAAGGTGAACTTTAAACCCTTAGACTTTAAACTTATAACTTAGCTTCTTTGAAATAAAAAAAGCCACCTTCTTTCTCATTTATATTCAACTAATTAGATAATATCGAGTGCTTTCACAAATGAAGTACAAACAATAGGCATAATAAGGGTCAGGTATTCCCAATGATCAATGATGGCATAACCTAATAAGGCAGTAGAACCCAAAAAAACTACCCATGCCAAACCTGTATTCTTTTTAGAAGTCTCCATATTGTGATTGATTTTTGGCAAAAATAAGGGATGCCGGAAAAATAAAAGAAGAAAATTTTTGGCAAATGCCTCTTATTCAGCCCGGAACGCCCAAAATACTCCAAAAAAAAGCCCGAATTTGAAAATATGTAGACATTGTGTAATTTGTACGCTTTATAATACTTTCGCGATTCAGCTGCCAAAACCCTGATGATGAAGATTCATTTTTATTTACGTTTTCACACTCAATTCGGTCAATCATTATTTGTTTCAGGTAACTGTACAGAATTAGGTAATTCTGATCTTGAACAAGCGGTACCATTACAATATCTGGATAATGAGTTTTGGCACGGTTCCTACGAAATTGATACATCATCTCTCACCAAACTTTCTTATAAATATCTGCTGCGCAACCAGGATGGGTTCTCTGTTATAGAATGGGGTGATGACAGATATTTTGAAATAGCAGCTACAAATGGCCTGGATGAAATTCAGGTAGTGGATACCTGGAACCATGCCGGTGAATTCGAAAATGTTTTTTATTCAGATCCCTATCAATCTGTTTTATTGAAGAGAGGTGATGTTGGTGAGAAACTAAAAACACCCAAACAATATTCTCACATCTTCAAAGTAAAAGCTCCCTTATTAAAAAAGAATGAAGTTCTCTGTATAAGTGGTGCAGGTAGTCAACTGGGAGATTGGGATACTGAAAACCTAACCTTGCTAAAAAGGGAAAACGGTTGGTGGAGTGTACGTCTGTCGCTTCCTCCTGAGTCGTTCCCCTTATCCTACAAATACGGCGTTTACAATACAAAGAATGAAAGCTTTGTTCGTTTTGAAGATGGTTCAAACCGTAGCTTATTCGGTGTAGCTGGTCGCGAACTGACCATAATTCATGATGGATTTGTTCACCTGCCTAATAATACCTGGAAAGGGGCTGGTGTAGCAATACCTGTATTCAGTCTTCGATCAAAAGAATCATTTGGAGTAGGTGAATTTACTGACTTACAATTATTGGTCGACTGGGCTTCAAAAACCGATATGAAGCTGATTCAGATTCTTCCTGTAAACGATACTACAGCTACACATACATGGCAAGATTCTTATCCTTATGCAGCTATTTCAGCGTTTGCCCTTCATCCTATTTACCTCAATATGGAGGAAGTGGCGGGAAAGAAATATGCTGCTCTAATTAAGCCATTGAAATCAAAACAGAAAGAACTGAACGAATTGGCTGATGTGGATTATGAAGAAGTATTGAAGATAAAACTGGCAACTTTCAGGGAACTATTCCTGCTTATGAAAGAAGCATTTCTTGAAGATGCCGATTTCCAGGAATTCTTCACTAATAACCGTCATTGGTTAGTGCCTTATGCAGCTTTCAGTTATCTGCGTGATAAGAATGGTACACCCGATTTCAATCAATGGAAAGTATACGGGACCTATAACAAGCTTTCCATAGAAAAATATGTTTCTCCAAAGGCAAAGCATTACGACGAAATAGCCTTCCATTATTTCATGCAGTATCATCTGCATCTTCAATTGAAGACGGCCGTTGATTATGCACATAAGAAAGGAATAATCATCAAGGGTGATATTCCCATTGGTATTTACCGTTATGGAGTAGATGCCTGGATGGAACCTTCCCTCTACCATATGGATATGCAGGCAGGAGCACCACCAGACGATTTTGCCATCCATGGTCAGAACTGGGGATTCCCAACCTATAACTGGGATCAAATGGCGAAGGATGGTTTCAAATGGTGGTATAAGCGCTTTGTGCACATGAGCAATTACTTCGATGCTTTCCGTATCGACCATATTCTGGGCTTCTTCAGGATATGGAGTATTCCAACAAGTGCTACTGAAGGTATCATGGGACGGTTTGTGCCTGCATCACCTGTTCATATAAACGAATTTGCCCAGAAAGGTATTTCCTTCGATCATTATAGATTCTGTTCCCCATTCATAAACAATGCTGTTTTATGGGAACTCTTCGGACCCAATAACGATAAGTTCAAGGAGTTTCTTAATGATATAGGAAATGGTCATTATGAATTGAAGCCAGAGTACTCTACACAACGACAGATTGAAGACCATTTTAATACTTTGGAATCAACTGATGAGTTGGCAAAATTGAAGCAAGGCCTGATGGATTTAGTTTCTAATGTGATTCTTTTTGAAGAAGCAAATTCTAATGCCCAGCAATTCCATTTCCGTTTCAATATTGAAGGAACTTCTTCATTCAGGTATCTGGATGCACATACACAAGCAAGATTAAAGGAACTCTATATAGATTATTTCTTCCGTCGTCAGGATGATTTCTGGATGAAAGAAGCCATGAAAAAACTTCCGGCTCTGAAGCGGTCAACAAATATGCTTATATGCGGTGAAGATCTTGGAATGGTACCTAGTTGTGTACCCAGTGTTATGGAGCAATTGGGCATCCTGAGTCTGGAAATTCAACGAATGCCAAAAGCAACTGAAACGGAATTCTTCAATCCGGCTTATGCCCCTTATCTTTCTGTTGTTACACCTTCACACACGATATGAGTACCATTCGCGGATGGTGGGAAGAAGACAGGATAAAAACACAACGATTCTACAATAAGGAATTGGGTCAATGGGGAGAAGCCCCTGCTTTCTGTGAACCATGGATCAATAAATCCATATTACTGCAACACTTGTATTCCCCTGCTATGTGGAGCATATTCCAGTTGCAGGATCTGCTAGGTATGAGCGAAACCATCAGGAGAGAGAATCCCCATGATGAGCGTATCAATATTCCAGCCAATCCAAAACATTACTGGCGCTACAGGATGCATCTTACTTTGGAAGACTTGCTAAAGAAAAAATCTTTCAATACAGAATTGGAAGAATATATAGTTGCTTCCGGAAGGGCATAAAAAAAGTGTGGTTTTCACCACACTCTTTTGTTTTGTACCTGTTAGTAGACCCTGAGAAATATCTTAATTCATTTTTTGAAATGTCTTTGTAAGATTCACTGAACCATCATTGCTTCTTACCTGTAAGTAGTAGATACCGCTATTCAGGTTCTGTACATTCAATGACTGTTGGAAGCTACCAGCATTCCCTTGATTTAGCTGTTGCATTACTGTTCTTCCTGAAGCATCAACGATAGCAACCTGAAGCGATGTGTTTTCACTAACAGCTAATGAATACTGTACTGTTGTAGTAGCGGTAGAAGGGAACACTTTCAATTCACCATTAACAACACTTTTCTTAAGAACGATCATCTTTGAGAAGATGCTTGCACCGTCTAAATCAACCTGACGGATACGATATACATTTGTATTGCTGAGTTTTGAATCAGTGAAAGTATAGGTAGCTGCACTACGGTTAGAAGCTGCAACAACTCCGATTGAATCAAAAGACGCACCATTTACAGATTTCTCGATGATGAAATAACGGTTATTTGATTCGTTCTCTGTTTTCCAGGTAAGTAAAGAACTGTTGTTACGCAATTCACCAGTGAATGATACGAAATGAACTGGTAAAGCGGCATTGTTGATCTGGATGAATTGAACATCATCAAGTATAACACCTAATGTAGTGTTGTTGCTATAACCTGTGAACTGAATAGTTACTTTCTTATCAGTAACATTTTTAGGAATGCTGAAGGTTATAATCTGATCAGCAAATGCGAAACTGGTATTTGTATATGTTCTGTTTGTGTTGATATATTTTGTGCCAGTAACATCACCGATAACCTGGATGTTGATACCTGGAGAAGCAATAGTTCCGCCAGAAGTTCTGCGGCTTGCTTTGAAAGTCAGTTGATAATAGTTATCAGCAGAAATATCAACTACCTGACGAAGTCCTACTTCAGTATCAATTTCGGCAGTATTATTTCTGCTATTACGTCCACCGTAAGTTGTCTCTGGATTGATTTCAACTTTCATACCATTGGTACTCCAGTTAGAAGAGCCATTTGAAAAATCGGAGTTCTTTAAAAGATTCTGGCTGAAAAGGGAAAAAGGAGCGATAACGAGTAAAGCGATGATCAGGTTTTTTGTAGAAATTTGTTTCATAAGGGTGTTTTTAAAAGGTACGTTAGTAATATTTCCATCTTCGTGCCAATCAGTAATCACTTAATTTCCAGACCTTTGTAAAGTCCCTTTATGCCAAATCGTTCCCGTAATGGGAATAGTATTCCGAAACAGGGGTTAAAACAGTTTTTATGAAGTGTTCATACCAAAGTATTCTATCGCCATTTGTGCATCCTTTCACTATCAGTAAGGGTACCAAAACCCACCAGCCTTCCTTGATTGTGAGTCTGGAACACATGGGTATTGTAGGCTATGGAGAGGCTCCCGCCATAACCTATTATGACATAACGGTAGAGAAAATGGTGAGGACATTGAGAGAGAAAGCCCTTTATTGAGAAATTCGCTTTACAGAGCCGGAGCGTTACTGGCATTACCTGCACCATCTCATACCAAAGAATCCCTTTCTGGTAGCGGCCTTGGATATAGCCGCCTGGGATTTATATGGCAAATTGAGAAGGCAGCCTTTATATAAGATATGGGGATTGGATCCTTCCCGGTCTCCATTGACCGATTTTACCATCGGAATTGATACAACAGAGAAAATGGTGGCTAAAATGAAAGCTACTCCCTGGCCTATATATAAGATAAAAGTGGGTACCCCAGATGATATTGAAAGGGTAGCAGCCCTGCGCCAACATACCGATGCTGTTTTTAGGGTTGATGCCAATGCTGGCTGGACATTGGAGGAAGCCATGCAAAAAATACCATTATTAAAAGAACTGGGTGTTGAACTGGTAGAACAGCCGCTTGCAAAGGATAATTGGGAAGGAATGAAAACGCTGAAAACAGTTTCGCCATTACCATTAATTGCAGATGAGTCTTGTGTATTTTGCAGAAGATGTTGCTAAATGCGAAGGCCATTTCCATGGCATCAATATCAAATTGACAAAATGCAGTGGTATTACCCCGGCTATAAAGATGATTTCAGAAGCACGAGAGAAAGGATTATCAGTTATGGTTGGCTGTATGAACGAAACAACTGTAGGTTCAGCTGCCATTGCACATTTGTCGCCTTTGCTCGATTATGTAGATATGGATGGCCCATTGCTATTAGCAGAAGATATTGCTGAAGGCTTAAAGTATGGTTTCGGTAAATTCACTATACCCGACAATCCTGGTTTAGGGATACAATTAAAATGAATTGGCTATCGTAGAATTTAGCTACATTCATATTGCCTGCATATTTATTAATTATTAAAACGATGTTGTATGCCAATTGAAAAAAACAGCCTTGCTAATAACTCGCGTCGTGAATTCATTATAAAAGGAACATTGGCTACAGCCGGAATTTTTTTGGCAGGCAAATCAGTTTTATCTAATACTTTCTCTGAATCATCAGGCCCCAATTCCAAATTCATGGTGTTCAGGTAGGTGTGATAACCTATTCATTCAGAAGTTTGCCAGGAGGAGCTGAACAAACGCTCAAGTATATTACCGATAGTGGCATCAGTGCTATTGAATTAATGGGTGATCCTGCTGAGGAATTTGCTGGTAACCTGTTAATCCGGTTAAGATGAAACCCCTGGACAAACGGACAGCCTCCAAAATATACTGATGAGGAAAAAGAGCACAAATGGCAGAGTATGCAAAGCGGTTGCTGCCTGGAGAGCAACAGTTCCGATGGATAAGTTTGTTGAATTCAGGAAAATGCATAACAAAGCAGGAGTATCGATTTTATGCCTACAAACCCAATGCGCTTGAGCCAAAGAGTACTGACGCAGAAATTGAATATGCATTGAAAGCGGCAAAAGCCCTGGAGCGAAATCTGTTACCGTAGAATTGCCAACAGATCCTGCTCATTCACTCTGATTGGGTAAGCTTGCAGAAAAGCATAAAGTATATATCGGTTATCATGCACATACGCAGGCAACAGACACAGCATGGGATACAGCATTGGCGCAATCCCCTTATAATTCCATGAACCTAGACTGTGGACATTATATAGCAGCAGGAGGAAATAATACTAAAGAGACTTTGTTGGCATTAATTGAAGCGAAGCACGACAGGATTACCAGCATGCACATTAAAGACCGTAAAAACAAAGCTAATGGCGGTGCTAATATGCCTTTGGGGCAGGGTGATACACCGATAAAGGAAATATTGAACCTTCTAAAAGATAAGAAATACGCCATCCCGGCAACTGTTGAATTAGAATATGATGTGCCAGCAGATTCAGATGCAGTAAAAGAAACAGCCAGATGTTTAGCTTTTGCAAAACAGGCTTTAGGTGCCTAACACATTATTTAATTTTATTTAGAATAGGGTAGATGGTAATTTATTTAACCGCCGAGACGCAGAGGATCGCCCCCTGCGTCTCCGCGGTAAAAAATGCAGTAAGAATGATCGGAGTCTTCAATTAAGACTTACTACTTCTCTAAAACACCTGCTTTCCCTCTATTCCCGGCAATTTCCCAACTGATTTATCGTTTTTGGCGTAATACTTGTTCCTCGGAAGAAGTCTGTGATTATAGTATAGTGCTTCCACAGATGGATTTTTGACGGTATTCGCTAATAAACAATTAAGTAGTCATGAAAAACCTTATCTGGCTAATCTGCCTCTTACCATTTGCGTCAGTTGCTCAACCATTTCATATTACATTATGGGGAGGATTCGCCGGTTATCAGGGCGACCTTCAAAATAAGCGCTTTGCAATTGGACAGTCTGATTATGGTGGCGGAATAGGGGTGACTTATGACATCAGTTCCCGATTGGCCATACGCTCCAATTTCAGCTTAGGAAGGGTATCGGCGGAGGATAAGAATAACGAACCTAGTCTCCAGCCAAGAAACCTTAGTTTCCAGTCAAAGATCACGGAAGGCAATCTATTGTTGGAATGGACTTTTTTCGATTTAGACCGTCAGCGCCTTTCTCCCTACATTTTCGCTGGTATTGCCCGCTATCATTTTGACCCATATGCTTTTGATACTTTAGGAAATAAGATATTTCTGAAACCTCTTAGTACAGAAGGACAAGGGCTTCCCCAATATCCAAATATAAAACCCTATAAACTCGGTCAATGGGCTATTCCTTTCGGAGGCGGCATAAGGCTTAGGGTGTCTGACAATGTAACTTTAGGATATGAATTGGGACTGAGAAAGCTATTTACAGATTATCTGGATGATGTTAGTGGTCTCTATGTTGACCAGTTTATTCTGGCTCAGGAAAAGGGACTAAAAGCCGTTGAAATGGCTTTCAGGGCGGGAGAAATAAAAAACAGCAATGCTACATATCCTACTGCAGGCGATAAGAGGGGAGGAAGCCAATTCAAGGATTGGTATTATTTCCATGGATTAACAGTTTCATTTGCTCTTAATAGCTCAGGTTCAGGATTTGGAAAAAAAGGAAGCATGGCTTGTCCAAGAAGAATCTTCTAAAAATATATCTTATATAATTGCAAAAAGGCTCTTGTGGGCCTTTTTTGCTTTTGTACAAAGCCAATTATTCACTGCTTCCATTATTGTTTAAGCCATCTTGCGTGCTAAGAAATATCTGCCTTAAACAGTATTTTAAAAAACTCCAGAAAATATGCTGCAGTAAAACCTTTTCCAATGCATAGTGTTTTACTTTTGCAAATCAAATCATCATATGGCATTTCGTAATCAGCAACATTTTATAGACACATTGGAGAAAGAGGGTGAATTGGTTCGGATCAGTTCGTATGTTGACCCTAAATTGGAGATAGCCGAAATTACAGATAGGGTTAGTAAGATGCCCGGAGGTGGAAAAGCCCTTCTATTCGAAAATACTGGTTACGATTTTCCAGTATTGATGAATGCCTATGGCAGTGAGAAAAGAATGAGTATAGCACTTGGTGTGGCTCATCTGGATGATGTTGCCAGGGAGATTGAGAGCCTGTTCAAAATGCTAAGTGCTCCTAAGGAAGGACTTTTAGATAAGTTAAAGATGCTTCCAAAGCTTGCTCAGTTCTCCAGCTGGATGCCAAAAGTGGTTAGTGGTAAAGGTGAATGTCAGGAAGTGATAATTACAGACAAGCCGGATATCACCAAATTGCCGGTAATTACCTGCTGGCCAAAAGATGGCGGCCCTTTTGTAACATTACCTGTTATTCATACAAAAGATCCCAATACCAATTCACGTAATGTTGGAATGTATCGCATGCAGGTATTTGGACCAGACTTAACTGGTATGCACTGGCATAAACATAAAGTGAGTGCAAAGCATTTTTCTGAGTATAAGAAGTTGGGTAAAAAAATGCCTGTTGCGGTTGCATTAGGAGGAGATCCTGTTTATGCATATTCAGCCACCGCACCATTGCCTGAAAACGTAGATGAATACATGCTGGCTGGTTTTCTGCGTAAAAAGAAAGTGGAATTGGTTAAATGTATTACTCAGCCTGAAATAGAAGTGCCAGCAGACGCTGATTTTATCATTGAAGGATATGTTGATCCGGTAGACCCATTGATATGGGAAGGCCCCTTTGGTGACCATACAGGGTATTATTCATTGCCCGATTTCTATCCCCGCTTTCATATTACCGCAATCACCCATAAGAAAAAGGCAGTATATCCTGCCACAATTGTTGGTATCCCACCACAGGAAGATGCCTGGTTGGGTAAAGCAACCGAAAGAATATTTCTGGCACCTATCAAAATGACCATGGTGCCTGAAATAACGGATATGGATATGCCATTGGAAGGGGTTTTCCATAATCTGGTGATTACCCAGATTCAAAAGGATTATGCAGGACAGGGGCAAAAGGTGATGAATGCCATGTGGGGAGCAGGACAGATGATGTTCAATAAAATTCTGGTGCTGGCAGATACGGCAGTAAAGATTCAAGACTACAAAGCGCTTGCAAAATATGTTTCGAAGAATCTTGACCCGGCAAACGATATCGGATTTTCACAAGGCCCAATGGATGTATTGGATCATAGTTGCAGCAAACTAGGGTTTGGAGGAAAGATGTGTATTGATGGAACAGTGAAAAAGGAAGAGGAGAGAAATGAATTGTTCCAGGGTATTATGGATAATAAGGTGGTGGATCCTCGTGTAATCATGGATAAATTCCCCGAGATTAAAGCAGTCAATACATCGCTTTTACCAGATGACATTTCATGTATTCTTGTTTCTGTACAAAAGAACAGGCCCGGGCATATCAAAACGCTCCACCAGCAATTATGTGATATGCCAGAATTGGAAGGTTTGAAGTTGATCTTATATGTTGAACATACTGTAGATGCCAATGACCTCTCTGTTGCCTTGTGGAGGTTCTGCAATAACCTTGATCCTAAAAGGGATAGCATCCTCGTCGAAAAACAAGTGGTTAAATACCCAATGACCCATTGGTCGTGCATGGGTTTTGACGGAACTATAAAGACCAAAGAGATTGATAACTTCCAACGCGATTGGCCCAATATCATTGTAGCCGCTGATACTACTATCGCAGCCGTAGATGCGAAATGGAATACCCTTGGGTTAGGTGCTTTCCAGCCATCACCATCGTTGAAATTCAAGGCGCAGATTTATGGGGAGGAAGCGGTGGTGGAGAGTCGGTAGTCGGGAGTCGGGAGTTAGTAGTCCGGAAGTCCGTAGCGTTTGAATTATGGAGAGTCTGAAATTTAAGTCCGCGGCTTATGATTTTCGGAGATACCGAATTTTTAATCCGGAAGAAAATACAAATACATAGTAGGGAAGTTAGGTAGTGCGGTAGTAGGGAAGTAGAAAATACAATTTTTTTGCAGGTGATATTTTTAACCGAAGAGGCGCAGGGGCGCAGAGAAAGTCCTCTGCGTCCCTGCGTCTCTGCGGTTATATTTTTATGTTGTAAGAACTGTAAACCAATAATCGAATAATTCTTCCCTACTACCGCAATACCTAACTTCCTTACTATGTATTTGTATTTTCTTCCGGACTAGAATTTCAGATTCTCCAAAGCACATGAGCCGCGGACTTAAATATCAGAGACCTCAAAATTCAAACACTGCGGACTTACGGACTTTTTTACCCCCTCTTCAACACCAACGGTTCATTCAATATATTCACCATCTTCTTATAGAAATCTTTCACAGTAGGATATTCGTAGGAATCAAAAACCGGGCGTGCAATCTGGGTTTTTATTCGAACAGTTATTTTCCGTGTTTGTGCATCGTAATTCATTAACCGCGACATGGTAATACTGTTGTCTGGCATTACGAGGTTTATGTTTTGGGGAAGTGTTTCTGGCTTAAGGCCTGGGGGTAATTCAATTACCTGAGTAACAACGCTTGTAGCCTCAGTTCCAAAATTGATATTGGTGAAACGGATATCCGATACAAATGGCGTCCTGTTCAAGCCATTAAATAAATTGACATCGATAGTATAATAATCACCTGAAGATGGATTTGAAACTGTAAAATTGAATTGTTGTTCTAATGGGGCATCCTCCTTGTCCTTGTTGTTGATAACAAGGCTATCTATTATCATATCGCTTACCGGTTTTATCAGGTATTTCTCTGTGAATTCCTTTTGATCGTGGGTGCTTAGGAAATCGAGTTTGTCGAGACGGGTATAATCATAGCTGCTTACGGTAGCATGGCCTTTAAGTATTCCATCTTCGCTGATAGTAGATACAATTCCTACATAGTTCTTTTGACTTTTGGTGGAGTCTTTTAATGATATTAAACTTGAATTCTTCCTGGCTACAAGAAACCCGGTAGTGTTTATGAGTTCAAAAGGAATGATATTGGGTGGAGTATCAGTAGCAGTGCCATCAAGAAAATATTTCTTATTGTCAATAGTAACCATGGCAACCACTTTATTGAATTGATCTTTGAATGGATAGGTGGTATTTACTTTTCCATGATGCCTTTCACTGACCAGAACTGGTGATACATTCAGTCCAACTTCCATCAGCAGGTTAATAAGAAGCAGATTTATTTCGCCAGCATTTCCGGATTTTTTATCCCATGTTTTTCGCAAAGATTCACTGGCGTATTTTGAACTCATCCCATTCCAATTGAATTTTTTCCGGATCAGGTTATATACCGTTGTCATTTTTTCATAATCGGTAGGTAGGGCTTTTACTTGCTTGATAAAATCGTCAGCATCGCCAATATTCTTTTCTATCTGGCGACCGAATGATTCATTTATTGAAAGATCGTGACCCAGGTCTTCCCATGTATTATCATATTTTTGTTTTACGCCATCGCTGGATTGATACTGTGAAATCTGGAATATCACCCGTTGTCTATAGTCATCCCTTGCATCCATGTAAGGCTCATTTCGTAATGCAGCGATATCCCTCATTTCAAAAATGACCCTTCCTTCATCCTGGATAGTTTTTGTATCTAAGACCAGATTTGGGCTTTTGCTGATCTTATAAGCAAATGTTAGTCTTGGTAATATGGTAAGGTCATAATGACTGATTGCTGTGGGGATGTCTGTCTGAAAACGCCATTCCTCCAATCCTGCAAAACTTTTCATCCTCGATTCATATTGGTATTCGATTATACTGCCTACTCTTACCTCGGGCATCGCCAATTTTACTTCGGAATAATACTCATTTATTTTCTTCCGGAAAATGGAGCTTTTATCAAGATTGGTAACATAGGGCACTTTGTTTTCATCAAGATTATGTACATACCCTTTTATATCATAAAGAGTTTCGAATTCATCTTTATTGTAATAGGGAATGCTGATATTGCCTCTGTCGAGGGCACTTGCTTTAAGTATCTTTATTCGGATTCTTCTTACTGTTACAAGATTATAGTCTACGGGCGTAGCCACAGCATGGTCTAGTAAGATAACTGCATCCGCTTCCTTGTCGAAGGCGCATTCAGTCATCATAATATCACTTTTAGATATAGAACCGTAGTCTGGTATCTTTGATTGCGCTTTTGAAATGAAAGGCAATACCAGTAATGAAATAGTTAATAGCTTTTTCATTGCATCAAATTGTGGGAACATGACAGGTCAAATGAATTTATTCTTTTTTAACTACCAGTTTCTGCTGCTGTTCCCTGATTATATCGCTGAAGAATTTCGCGGCTTCCTGATAATGTGAAGCTTTGATTACATATTGGTCAAGGGTTAAGCGACAGGTAGTGAAAAGTTGTCGTTTGGAAGCATCGTATTTATAGTCAGATTCGAATTGACCAATTTGATCTTTAATTACTGTAGGTTTTGGTAAGGTTTCAACAATAAAACCTTCAGGCAATTGGTAAATGGTAGTATCTGTTTGAATAAGGGGGAACTCCATATAATAATCGGATTCCCTTTTCTCCATCTTTGGTAAAGCGGTGTTCCAGAATTTGTAAAGTCGTGCATTAAGGAACATCTCGCTGCCTGTGCTGAAATCCGGAATCTTTTCAAAGCTCATATCATAATGAAGAGTATACTGGCTGCCATTCACATCTTTTTTCAGGATCTGAAGATCATCTGGTTGTTTAAATCCAACCCTGTTGATGAGGTATGATTTTTTTACCTGATCGGTTGATTCAAATAAACGGCTGTTCAATACGTCTGTAAATTCCCCGGTATGATGAACATCTATAGCTGCAGTACCTGAGCCATTTTCTGCCATGGTTATTAGTGTGTATGAATGCAAAACATTGTTTGATGCCTTGCTTCTTGGAGTAGGCACCATAACGCCCCCTGTTTCAGTAATAAGGAAGGCATTTCTGTTTTCTGTGAAATTGCCTAATACGCCAAAGGGTTGGGTGCGACTTGTACATTCCAACCAAATTGTATCCTTTGGTTGAGGTACACAAAGAATAACGTGGTTGAAACCGTTATGTGGGAAATCTTTATCAACAGGCATCTCATCATATCCGGCATTTATTTTTGCGTAATGGCTTCGGATATTTACTGCATTCAACATAGCCTGCATGAAATTACTAAGGGCTTTACAATCACCATATTTTTTACTTTCAACAAATTCGGCTGGGAATGGTTTCCAGCCTCCAATTCCTAATTGAATACTAACATACCTGAAGTTGTCTTGCAGATATTTATAGAGTATTGCTACTTTCTCTCTTTCCGTTTTGGCATCTTTTACCAGGTTTCTGTAAAACCCAACACTTTGTTCAGGAAGCTTGTTGGTTTGACTAATAAGAGCGGTTT
>JBGAQE010000274.1:0-2100 GCA_044220885.1 Chitinophagaceae bacterium | reverse complement strand
GGGGCGCAACAAATGACCAATATGGCCAGGCAAGCTGGGAATAATGCTTATAGTCATCGGGGAAGTGCTGCCGAAGCTGTATTACAGTTTAATGACGGTAAGGAGGGAATAGCTTTATGTACCATTATGCAAACTATCACCACCTTGCCTGGTACTCAGGGCGGAATGACCAATACATATCAAAGTTATGTTTCTATGCGGGTTGTAATGAAGTACGAAGCAGGAAAAGAAGAGATGGCCAGAAAATTATTGAGCACATTCATGGGCAGTGGCCGGATAAATCCTCAATGGTCATCAGCCGTTCAAAATGTATTAAGTGCTATCGGCAGGAACGCACAGATTGAATTAGGTAAACAGATTGAAATTACAAGACAAGCACAGGAAGAAATCAGCAATGGTATCATTCGTAATTGGGAGAAAAATAATAATAAGGGAAACACAGGTGATTTTCAACAACAGTTCAGTGAATATCTTAGAGGTGTTGATAGCTGGACAGATGAAGGCGGAAACAAAGTGGAGTTGACAAATGGGTATACCAATGCCTGGAGTAAGGGAGATGGCACTTATATACTATCTAACAATCCGGCATTTGATCCAAGTGTGGAGTTTAAAGAAGATTGGAAAAGATTGAATAGATAATAAAAAGAACTTAACCATTGAACCTTACTCCATCGCAGAGCTATCCTAAAAGAGAATGCCCATATTGTTAGCAGTATGGGCATTCTCTTTTTATTGTGAGAATTGTTATTTGATATGCATCCCAGTCCACTTCCCTTCCTTATCAAACTGATTATATCCCGCTGTATTATCATAGCAGATATAATTGCCATTCCATCTACCATCTTTTTCAAACTGGTTATAGGTGCCTTCTGGAGTCTTTACATAATAACAGGTCCATTCTCCTGCAATACTAAAGCAAAGTAATACATCCTGTGAAGCTTGCGTGATATAGCCAGCTAGTTCATCGCTTTTATTAAATAGATATAGAACCCTGATAGCATTGCTGGATGGATAGAGAGTGATAGTACGCTGCGGGTTCAATAATTCATAAAGGATTCAACTTCCAATTCGTTAATGGATTGATGATGGGGTTAGTGGTGGGACAGATTTTCTTGTTGGTACTTGGACTCAAATAGGTCTCTGCTTTTGGATCGTGGCTTCTGGGCAGATCCTGAGCCAAGGCGGAATAGCCGCCAATAAAGAAAACACTAATAAATAGGATAAGTCTAATTATAGTCATAAGCACATGAGTTTTTGGTAATAGTGATACGGCGCACGGTCAACAAAGGAGGGACCGTAAAAATAAATAAATTTTATATGTGAAACTACTTAGAGCGAACGATTTTTCAGAGGACTGCTTAACTGCCTAACAGTAAGCGAATTGGAAGGAATTTTATCTTTAACTCTATGGCTTGCAAGGGTTAATGGATAGACAAGTGCAAGACGTATCCTGCTGCACGAATAGTTGCAAAGAGTCATAGCAAAATAGTGTTTATTCATTGTTATCCTCACCTTAAACAGAGGGATCGTCAATAAACGATTTTTTGTTTCCTTCCCTTTCCTTCAATTTCTATAAGCATAGTAAATCGGACAAGGGTCTTATTCAAATTTCACCTCATTTCGCTATTGCCTCTTTTTATAGGCATTGGCATTTTTGATTTGTTTTTGTAGCTAAAAGGAAGGCTCCTGTTTGTTTGAATTTATAGATATAAGCCTTTGTATTGGATGGGCATTAAAAAATGGCTAAATTCATCATACAACTCATCTGCTAATGCGAAAATCTTTATTGATTGGGAAAATCCTTTTTTGGGCAAGCATTATTGTGCTTTCCCTTTTTTTCTATTACGAATCAGTGATCCCTTACTTCTATGGATATCGCAGCCGTATTTTCGGTACAGCTTTTTTCAATAATCAACTCTGGGTTACTATGCATATGGTTGGAGGCACCTTCGCCCTTTTGCTTGGCCCCTCACAATTCTGGCCGGCTTTCCGTAACCGTTACCTTAAATTCCACCGACTGGCAGGTAAATTATATATGTTCGGTGTTTTGCTAATCGGTATTTCAGCCGGAAGATTATCTTTTGTAAGTACCTGTGTACC
>JBGAQE010000273.1:968-2104 GCA_044220885.1 Chitinophagaceae bacterium | reverse complement strand
GGCAGGATCGAATGGATATGGATTGAATTCTTCGTTGCGAAGAGATTCTGGTGTTACGAATTTAGCGGAGCGGTCTAAACCAAGGGTCTTATCGCCATAGGCTTTTGCAAAGAATGATTCCCAGATAGGACGGGCAGCTTGTCCACCATAACCCAATCCACTTTCCAATCTTACAAAACGGTCGTCGCAACCGATCCATACACCACCGAGTAATTGCGGAGTATAGCCCATGAACCAGGCATCGGAGTTATCGTTGGTGGTTCCTGTTTTTCCGCCCATCTCGGCTATGCCTAAACGATCTCTTAGTCCGGCAGCCGTTCCATAATCAACTACCCCCTGCATCATTCTCGCCATATTATATGCGGTAGCCTGACTGATCACTTCTTTTCTATCGGTATCGAAACGTGCCAATACATTACCATTCTTATCTTCTATCCTTGTAATATAAACTGGTTTTGTACTGAAACCTCCTGTTGGGAACATAGTATATCCCCAAAGCATTTCGTATAAGGAAAGATCGCAGGAACCCAGACTGATAGAAGGGTAGGGTTCTACCTTTGTTGGAATATTGATCTGATGTAAGAAGTCTGCAAAACGCTTTGGACTTGTTTGTTTAATAAGATAGGCAGCTACCTCATTTACAGACCATGCCAGTCCGCTCGCCATAGTACGTGTACCAGTACGACCGCTGTTTTTTGCAGGTACATAACCGGAACCAGGAAAATATTGCTGGGTGGCTTCACATTCGGTTTCCGGAGTGAATCCATATTCTTCCATGGCCAATGCATAAAGGAAGGGCTTGATGGAAGAGCCTACTTGTCTTTTAGTGCGAAGGTTTACGTGATCGTATTTGAAATTCTTGAAGTCGATACCACCCACCCAGGCTTTCACCTGACCGGTTAATGGATCCATTACCATGAAAGCTGTCTGAAGCATTTCACGATGATATTTGATAGAATCGTAAGGAGTCATCACGGTATCTTTCTCCCGTTGTGGATTCCAGGCGAAAACTTTCATTTTCGTTTTTACATAGAAAGTCTTTTTGATATCAGCATCTGCCAATCCATCTTCTTTAAGGTTCTTCCAGCGATCACTATTCTTTACAGCAGTCTGAAGGATGTTTTCATGTTCTTTCC
>JBGAQE010000273.1:0-920 GCA_044220885.1 Chitinophagaceae bacterium | reverse complement strand
ACAGGCATATGTTTAGCAACAGCTTCTTCAGCATATAATTGCATTCTTGGGTTGATGGTGGTATATACCCTCAATCCATCTTCATACAAGTTGTAGTTCTCACCATCGCTTTTCTTGTTTTCCTTACACCATTTCTTTAGGTCTTCCCTGATTACATCCAGGAAATAAGGAGCGATACCGTTGTTCTCATCAACTTTCTTGAAGTTAAGTTGAATGGGAGAGGCTTTTATTTTCTGTCCCTCTGCTTCACTGATCTTACTATTGGTAACCATCCGGCTGATCACCAGATTACGGCGGTCAAGAGCGGCTTTTGGGTTTTTTCTTGGGTTGAAAACAGAAGGGCCGTTTACCATACCCACCAGTACTGCGGCTTCGGCTACACTTAAACGATCAGGTTCTTTCTGAAAAAATGTTCTTGCAGCGTTTCTGATTCCAAATTGGTTTTCAGAATAAGAAACAGTATTTAGATATAAAGCGAGGATTTCTTCCTTGGTGAAATTCCTTTCCAGTTTGATGGCGATTATCCATTCCTTTAATTTCTGGATACTTCTGGCCAATGGGTTACTGGCTCTTTCATCAAACATATTCAGGGCCAACTGTTGGGTGATGGTACTACCACCTCCTTTTTGTCCGAGGAACATCACTGCTCTGGCTACACCTTTCGCATCAATTCCTGAGTGGTCATAAAAACGCTCGTCTTCAGTGGCAACAAGCGCATCTATTACATATTTGGATATATCCTTATAGCTTACATTGCTTCTGTTACCCCTTTCTTTATAATACTTACCCATCGGGGTGCCATCATCACCCATAACTTCAGTAGCCTGCATTATAGAGGGGTTCTCGAGTTGGGCTAATGAGGGCATTTTGCCGAATACGCCGAAGTTGATAAGTACCAGCAAAAGGACAAATGCCAGGAA
>JBGAQE010000074.1:0-18613 GCA_044220885.1 Chitinophagaceae bacterium | reverse complement strand
GGAGCTATTTACAGAAGTAATGATAAAGGCGAGCATTGGCAAAAGCAGGGAGAAGTTCATGATTTCTTCAAACCATTCTCCGGTACTTATGGTTGGGTGTTTAGCCAGATACGCGTAAATCCCAAGGATGAAAATGATGTGTATGCATTAGGAGTTTCTATGGGACGATCAACCGATGCCGGCAAGACGTGGAAAATGTTCAGGCCTTCTGACAGATCCTCTGAAAATATTCATGGAGATAATCACGCCCTTTGGTTTGATAAGGAAAATCCTGAAAGAATCATCCTTGGAAATGATGGTGGAGTAAGTATAACAATGGATGGCGGAAAGGTCTGGAATAACTTCTTTGATAAGATGCCCACCACCCAATTTTATACTGTGACCTATGATATGGAGACCCCATTTAATATATTCGGTGCCGTGCAGGATGAAGGCACGATGAGTGGAAATGTTACCAATACTTTTGGTAAACCACAAGACACCACTGTTAGGGAATGGATGATGGCTCCTGGTGGTGAAGGCACGCAGATACAGGTAGATCCCCAAAACAGCAATCTGGTTTTCTCCACCACATATTATGGAAGACTGATGCGTACAGATATGGGTAGAAAGGATAATAAAGCTTCACAACATTTTCCGCTCTTTGATGTAGGACGTATAGATTCATTGAGAGGCGAATGGCTGGCCGGAACACATATGTCGAAATTCGATCATAAAGTTGTCTATCATGGATTACAACATCTTTACAAAACTTCCGATGGCGGTGACAGCTGGAAAATGATCAGTCCCGATTTATCGGGTAATGATCCATCAAGAATGGGCGTCTATCCTTATCTGATCTATCATCAGGCCATTACAGCCATTGAAGAAGGTAATGCAGCAGGTATACTTTATGTTGGAACTGATGATGGTAAAGTATGGATTACAAAAAATGATGGTGCATCCTGGAAGGAAATAAGTAAGGGTTTACCCGTTTACAAACATGTGGCCAAGATTACCACTTCCGCTTTCTTCCCTTCAAGGGTTTAGGTTACATTAAACGACCGGAGACAAGATAATAACAAGCCTTATTTTTATCAGTCGGATGATGAAGGGGCTACATGGAAATTAATATCTGGAAACCTTCCATATGCTCCCGCAAATGTATTGATAGAACATCCAAAGAACAGCAAGATACTTTTTGCTGGAACCGATATGGGTGTTTATATGACAAAAAACGGAGGTGTAAACTGGATCGCACTTAATGGAAATATTCCTGTTTCTGTTGCTGTTGATGATATGTTCATACATCCAAGAGATTTGAAATTGGTAATTGGCACTTATGGAAGAGGTGTATATGTTCTGGACGATATTTCGATCCTGAAATAATAAAAGAGTAGAGTATAAGATTGTTTGAAAAATTAATTGATCTGTTTTCTGATGAAATCGAATCCGATAATAAAAAAATATCCCAACTCAGGTATTGACCGCTTCGGTGGCAATACTTTTCACTGTATTGATGCGCATACTTGTGGTAATCCTGTTCGCCTGGTTGCAGAAGGTGGTCCAGCGTTGGAAGGAAATACTATGAGTGAGAAAAGACAACATTTCCTAAAAGAGTATGACTGGATAAGAAAGGGGCTGATGTTTGAGCCTCGTGGACATGATATGATGAGTGGAAGCATCCTGTATCCACCACATGATCCACAAAATGATGTAGCGGTTTTGTTTATTGAAACAAGTGGTTGCTTACCTATGTGCGGACATGGTACCATTGGAACCATCACTATGGCCATTGAAGAGGGACTTATTATTCCAAAAGTTCCTGGTGTTGTAAGAATGGAAGCGCCTGCCGGATTGGTGATGATTGAGTATAAGTCGGAAGGCAAAAAAGTCAAAAGTGTTAAACTGACCAATGTACCTGCCTATCTTCATTCAACAGAACTTACCGCGGATTGTCCAGAACTGGGAGAGTTGGTATTAGATGTTTCTTACGGTGGTAATTTTTATGCGATAGTTGATGTTCAAAAGAATTTCAAAGGATTGGAACACTATACGGCAGACAAATTGATTGCATGGGCCAGAGAACTCAGGAAGAATATCAATGCAAAGTATGAGTTTGTGCATCCCGATAATCCAACTATCAATGGCTGTTCCCATATTCTTTGGACGGGTGCAGTAATTGATCCTGCATCAACTGCACGTAATGCTGTTTTCTATGGAGATAAAGCTATCGACCGTTCCCCATGCGGAACAGGTACATCGGCAAGGATGGCACAATGGTATACAAAAGGTTTATTGAAGAAGGGAGATTCCTTTGTTCACGAAAGCATCATTGGCAGCAAGTTCATTGGAACCATTGAAGAAGAAACAACAGTTGGAGGAAAGCCATCTATTCGTCCGGGTATAGAAGGATGGGCGCGTATTTATGGATACAATACTATTTCCATTGATCCGGTAGATGATCCATATGCGTATGGGTTTCAGGTGATATAGAAAGTAGGGTAGTTAGGAAGTTAGGTAGTAGGGAAGTAAGAAAGAATAATTACCGCTTTCCCGTTTTCCCGGCAATGAATTCAAAAGTTAAAAGTCAAAAACAATTGCAAAACATATGAACAATCGCATCAAATTCCTTCTTGTTGGCTCCAGCTTTTTAATAAGCACCGGAGCTGTGGCACAGGAAAGCCTTCGGCAAATGGAGCCCGTGAGTTTTTCGCAGGTAACCATCAAAGATGAATTCTGGAAACCAAAGATTGATAAGGTGGCGGTGAAAACACTGGCAGCTTGTATCTATCAAACGGAAGTGGCTACTCCCCGTATCCGCAACTTCGAAAAAGTGGCGAGAGGAAAAGGAGAGGAACATGAGGGAATCTTCTACGACGATAGCGATGTTTTCAAAGCATTGGAAGCCATGGCTTATTCTTTGAAAACGCATCCGAGTAAAGAGATGGAAGCAAAATGCGATGAATGGATTGATAAGATTGCTGCGGCACAACAACCCGATGGGTATCTGAATACATGGTATACATTAAAAGGCTTGCAAGACAGGTATAAGGATATGAGTATGCATGAGGATTATAATGCAGGTCATATGATTGAAGCCGCTGTAGCTTATTATAATGCTACAGGCAAAAGAAAATTCCTTGATGTGTGTATTAAATGGGCTGATCATTTTGATGGACTGTTCGGGCCAAATAAAAAACATTGGGTTACTGGTCATCAGGAATTGGAACTGGCATTGGTGAAATTGTACAGGGTTACTAACGATATGAAATACCTGAAACTTTCCAATTGGTTATTAAGTGAAAGAGGACATAAGAATGCCGTTGGATATACCTGGACAGATTGGAAAGACACTGGCTATGCACAAGACTTATTACCTGTAAAGGAACAGACACAAATTACAGGACATGCAGTAAGAGCCATGTATATGTATACTGGGGCTGCAGATGTTGCTGCCTTAACTGGTGATGCAGGGTATATGAATGCCATGAAAACTGTTTGGGAAGATGTGGTATACCGAAACATGTATATCACAGGCGGTATTGGTTCTGCAGGTGGTAATGAAGGGTTCTCTCAGGATTATGACCTTCCAAACGAACAAGCGTATTGCGAAACCTGTGCTTCTGTGGGAATGGTTTTCTGGAACCAGCGTATGAACCTATTGACAGGCGATAGTAAATACATTGATGTATTGGAAAGAAGTTTATACAATGGTGCTTTGGATGGCTTAAGTCTTTCCGGTGACCGTTTCTTCTATGGAAATGTATTGGCTTCAAGAGGTCAACATCAGCGTCGCGAATGGTTCGGAACGGCTTGCTGTCCGGCGAATATTGCTCGTCTAGTTGCTTCCCTTGGAGATTATGTGTATGCAAAGAACAATAATGGTCTCTGGGTGAATTTATTTGTAGGAAGTGAAACAAGGCAACAGATCGGTAAGAATGATGTGACTTTCAGGATGGAGACCAAATATCCAGCAGAAGGAAATGTGTCCTTATTCGTAGATCCTGTTAAGAAAGGAAAATTCAAAGTATATATAAGGATTCCAGGATGGGCGCAAGCCAAGATGGTGCCAGGTGATTCCTTTATTTCTGAAGCTACCAATATGGCTCCGGTAACATTTACTGTGAATGGTGTCAATTATGCTGCCACTATGGAAAACGGTTATGCTGTTATTGACAGAGAATGGAAGAAAGGAGATGTAGTGAATTTTGCATTTGACCTGCAAGCACAATTAGTAAAAGCAAGACCGGAGATAAAACAAGACGAGGGCAGGGTAGCCATACAAAGAGGACCGATGGTGTATTGTGTTGAAGGTGCCGATAATAATGGGAAAGCATGGAATATCATTCTTCCTGAAAAAACGGTATTCACTTCAAACTCCGATAAAGTTTTGGATGAGCCGATTGTATCACTCAAAGCAAGTGTTCCTGTTGTAACGGTAAATGCTGATGGCACTGCGCTCACTACTGAAATGAAAACCATTACTGCTATTCCATATTATACATGGGCGAATAGGGGAAAGAATGAAATGCAGATCTGGTTGCCCGTAAAAATCAAGGATGTAAAGATCAATTATTAATCAGCCACTTTCAAACGATTGGATTATGAAACACAATTTTCTCTTTCTTTCACTTGCGTTTTCCATTTTTGCTGTTTCCTGTAAAGAGGATCCCAAAACTACCAGTACTACCACTACAACTGATACTAATATGGTTACTGTTACCCGTTCCATTCAGTTTAAGCCCTATGCTGGATTTGAAGGAAAAAAGATCATGCAGGCAACTCTAACCAATCCAAATGGAATGATCGTTAAGATCATCAATTATGGGGGTACGGTTACCAACATGATTGTTCCTGATAAGAATGGTAAAATGGGTGATGTGGTTTTAGGTTATGATAGTCTCGGCGGTTATCGCCAAAAGAACAATCCTTATATGGGTTGTTTGGTTGGAAGATTTGCTAACCGTATTGCCAACGCTAAATTCAACCTCGATGGCAAAACGTATACTCTGGCAGCCAACAATAACGGCAACACACTTCATGGAGGATTAGTAGGTTTCGACAAAGTGGTATGGGATATGAAACCCTTACCTGGCGATAGCAGTTTAGTGTTGACCTATTCAAGTAAGGATGGGGAAGAAGGCTATCCAGGTAATTTGCAGGTGGAAGTGATTTATTCTCTTCGCAGTGATAATTCACTTCAAATAGATTATAAAGCAACTACAGACAAACCAACTCCTGTTAACCTGACTAATCATAGCTATTTTAACCTGTCTGCAGGGGATGATGCTACTGTATTAGATCATGAAATTCAGATTGAAGCAGATGCTTATACTGCAGTAAATGATAAACTCATCCCAACAGGTGTTAATCCTCCTGTAAAAGGTACTCCGATGGATTTTACCGCCATGAAGAAAATAGGAAAAGAAATAGGGTTAGTTAAAGGGGGATATGATCACAATTGGGTGCTTCGCGACAGCAGTACACAATTGCATAAGGCTGCATCTTTACACCATATGTTCAGTGGCCGTTTTATGGAAGTGTTCACTACCCAACCTGGTATACAATTTTATACAGGCAATTTCCTTGATGGAACATTAACAGGGAAAGAAAACAGACAATATGTTCAACATGCTGGACTATGTCTGGAAACACAACATTTTCCTGACGGACCTAACCAGCCTTCATTTCCGAGTACTATATTAAAGCCAGGAGAAACCTATATGCAACAGACAGTATATAAGTTTTCTGTGAAGTAGTGAGTTTTACGTGATACGTTATAAGTTGTAAGTAATAAGTTGTAAGAAGTAAGTAAAGTGTTTTGTATGAAAAGGATTACTTTTTTGATGTCTTTTTGTTTATTGGGAATGGGGCTTTGTGCGCAGGTAACTAAGGCGCCGGCTTATCCTCTTATAACGCACGACCCTTATTTGAGTGTGTGGAGCTTTTCAGATGCGTTGAATGAATCGGTGACAAGGCATTGGACAGGGTCTGAGCATTCATTGCTTGGATTGATAAGGGTAGATGGTAAGACCTATGATTTTTTAGGTCAGCCTGTTGAGCCTGTTACTCCCATTATGCCAGCAGGGGAGATTGTCCCCTACGAGTGTTTTTATACCGAAACGGATCCTGGTACTGGTTGGATGAATGAGGGTTTCAATACCAATAGCTGGGCTTCAGGAAGAACACCGTTTGGAAATGGTTGGGATAATAGTGCTAAAACTTCATGGACAAGTAAGTCCATCTGGATGAGAAAGGAATTTGTATTGAACGACAGGCAATGGACAGAAAGTCAAACACAACGCCTGTTATTACAATTAAGGCATGATGATGATGTAGAAGTTTATATAAATGGAGAATTAGTATATAGCTGTAAAGACTGTTATGTATCTAAATTGATGAATTATGAAATAAGTGCTGCTATTAAGAAGAACTTGAAGAGAGGTCGCAACCTGATTGCTATGCATTGTATTAATGGGGCTGGTTATTCATGGTTAGATGCAGGTATTGGATTAGCTTCTCCTGTTGCTTCGACTCAGCCTGCAGAACAACTTAGCAGGACTATGACTGCAACCAGTACTGCTTATAGTTTCAGATGTGGAGGCATTGATCTGGAGTTGGAATTCTTATGTCCTTTGCTACCGAATAATCTGGCATTGTTGAGCAGGCCGGTTACCTATCTGAATTTCAAGATTAAGTCCAATGATGGAAAAAAGCATGATGCGAATTGTTATTTAGGGGTGTCCACCGATCTGGCAACTAATAATGCATTGGAAAAGGTAGCGGTATCATGGTATGATAAAGATCAGTTATCAATTATAAAGGCAGGAACATTGAGTCAACCTGTATTACAAAAGAAGGGTGATGATCTTCGAATAGATTGGGGGTATCTATATGTAGCCATCCCAAAAGGTACTGGTGTGCAAAGTTCTTCGGAGGTTCAGCCTGCAATTAAACGATTTGTTGAAACAGGGTTGTCTTATAATTCTATTGCTACAGGCAACTATCAGGTGCTTAGTAACGATTTTAAATTCAAGGGTATCGATAATCATCCTGTTGAACAATTGGTATTATTGGGGTACGATGATTTTTATTCCATTCAATACTTCCAGCAAAACCTGAAAGCCTGGTGGGCTCTTGGGGGAAGTACGATTGAGAATGAATTGCAATCGGCATTGAAAGATTATAAAACCATCAAGGCGAATTGTGAGGCATTTGATAAGCAATTGTATCAGGATGCAACACTGGCAGGGGGTGATAAATATGCCCAGCTTTGTGTGATGGCTTACAGGCAATCAGTGGCTGCCCATAAACTGACGAAAAGCCCCGAAGGTGATATCTTGTTCCTTTCAAAAGAAAATTTCAGTGGTGCATGCATTAATACGGTAGATGTAACCTATCCTTCAGCACCGCTATATCTTGCTTATAACCCCGATCTTTTAAAAGGGATGCTGAATGGTATTTTCTATTATAGTGAAAGTGGTAAATGGACAAAGCCATTTCCTGCTCATGACTTAGGAACCTATCCATTGGCGAATGGCCAGACTTATCCGGAAGATATGCCAGTTGAAGAAGCCGGGAATATGATAATACTTACAGCAGCAATCTGCAAATCAGAAAAATCTGCTGCCTACGCAGAAAAACATTGGAATTCACTAACGCAGTGGGTTGAATTCCTGGTGAAAGATGGATTGGATCCAGCCAACCAATTATGTACGGATGATTTTGCTGGTCACTTAGCAAGAAATGCAAACCTCTCTGTTAAAGCCATTGTTGGTATTGCTTCTTATGCGCAAATGGCAAATTCAATGGGGAAGAAAGATCTGGCAAGTAAGTATCTGTCCATTGCAAAAGACTATGCTGCCAAATGGCAGAAAATGGCAGATGCAGGAGATCATTACGCTCTCACATTCGACAAAAAAGATAGCTGGAGTCAGAAATACAATCTGGTTTGGGATAAACTTTTAGGACTCGGACTCTTTCCTAAAAAGGTCTATGAAAAGGAAATCAAGTATTATATCAAAATACAGAATGCATTCGGTTTGCCATTGGATAGCCGGAAAACATACACAAAAAGCGATTGGATACTTTGGACCGCCACACTGGCCAGTAATCAAACCGATTTTGATGCATTGGTAAATCCAGTGTATAAGTTTGCCACAGAAACACCAACAAGAGTTCCTTTGACCGACTGGCATGAAACTACCAATGGGAAACAAATAGGTTTTCAGGCCAGAAGCGTTGTGGGTGGATATTTTATAAAGTTGTTGGAAATGAAATGGAAGAAATGAGTGATAATAGTGAAGAGGATATTTTAAAAGTAAGTTTCGTATTATGAAAGATCAATTTAAAATAATAGTATTTGTTTTATCATTTGGCCTTTGCTATTGCAATGTGAAGGACACTAAAACAAAAGTAGATATAGTTGAGAATCTGGATAATTCATTGTCGAACAGCAATTATGTTAATAATAGAAAACCTCTCCAGTCATTATACCTATACAAACTACCTGTGGGTTCTATCAAGCCAGCTTCATGGCTAGGTAAAATGCTTGAATTACAGAGCAACGGATTGGCTGGTAATCTTAGTGAGATCAGTGTTTGGTTGCGAAAAGACAGCAGTGCCTGGTTAAGTAAAGATGGATTAGGTAAATATGGTTGGGAAGAAATGCCCTATTGGTTAAAAGGTTACGGTAATATCGGTTATGTGTTAGGCAACAAAAAGATGATTGATGAGGCAAAGGTATGGTTAGATGCTGCTATGGATAGCCAAAGGCCTACTGGCGATTTTGGCCCCATTGTGTATAGAAACGGGAAAAGAGACTTATGGGCGAATATGCTCATGCTTTTCAGTCTGCAATCTTATTACGAATACAGCAACGATAAAAGAGTGCTTCAGCTGATGGGTAATTATTTCAAATGGCAGCAAACAGTTCCTGACAGTCTATTCCTGAAAGATTACTGGGAGAATAGCAGGGGAGGCGATAATCTATATAGTGTTTACTGGTTGTATAATATAAACGGTGATACTTCATTATTAAGTCTCGCAGAAAAAATACATCGTAATACAGCAAATTGGAGACAAGACACCACATTGCCCAATTGGCATAATGTGAATATTGCTCAATGTTTCAGGGAACCTGCAACCTATTTTCTGCAATCACATAATGAAAGAGACAGGAATGCTACCTATAAGAATTTTGACTTGATACGGGAAAAATACGGGCAGGTGCCTGGTGGCATGTTCGGGTCAGATGAAAACAGCAGGGTAGGATATACCGATCCCAGACAATGTGTTGAAACCTGTGGCATGTTAGAACAAATGGCTTCCGATGAAATGTTACTACGTTTTACAGGAGATAAAAAATGGGCTGAGAACTGTGAAGATGTTGCTTTCAATACTTTTCCTGCAGCCTTTATGCCCGATCAGAAATCACTACGATATCTCACAGCCCCCAATATGGTGGTAAGTGATAGTAAGGATCATTCTCCCGGTATTGATAATGGTGGACCCTACCTGATGATGAATCCATTCAGTAGCAGGTGTTGTCAACATAATCATACCAGTGGATGGGTTTATTATGCTGAACATCTTATGATGGCAACGCCCGATGATGGCGTGGCGGCTATGTTCTATAGCTCCAGTGAATCCAAAATTAAAGTTGGAAAAGGTGATTCTGTAGTGATAAGCGAAACAACCAATTATCCCTTTGAGGATGAAATTGCATTCGAAGTGAAAACTGATAAGCCAGTAGATTTCCCCTTCTATTTCCGGATTCCCTCATGGGCAGATAGTGCAACTGTTATGGTAAACGGTGAACCGATGCCTACCTCCAATTCAAAAGGGAAATATATAAAGATTACAAAAACATGGAAGCAGGGCGATAAGGTTTCACTGAAATTACCAATGAAAATCAGTGTAAGAACCTGGGTAAGTAATAAGGGTTTTGCCAGTGTGAATTATGGCCCATTGACGTATTCATTGAAGATAAATGAAGAGTACCGGCAGATGGATGGACAACAGACTGCCCAATGGGATGCCAAGTGGAGAGAAAATGTGGATCACACCAAATGGCCTTCGTTTGAAATATTTCCGGCTTCCCCCTGGAATTATGGATTGTTTTTGACCGGTTATGATATTCCTGCTAATTTTTCGATAACCAAGAAGGCATGGCCTGCAGATAATAATCCATTTACTTTGGCCAGTGTACCCATTGAAATGAAAACAAAAGGAAAGAAGATACCAACATGGACTATCGATAAATATGGTCTTTGTGCTGTACTTCCAGAAAGCCCTGTAGCCTCAAACGAAAAGGTAGAAGAGATAACGCTGATTCCAATGGGAGCAGCCAAGCTTCGCATTTCAGCATTTCCAGTAATCTCAAATAAATAAAGATGAAAAAGATAGTATTAGTTAGCCTTCTGTTTTTTATAGCTGTTGGTAGTTTTTCCCAAAAGAAAATCTGGTCTGCAAAAAAAGCAAATGACTGGTATAAAAAACAAGGCTGGTTGGTAGGAGCCAATTTCTTACCCAGTACTGCTATCAATCAATTGGAGATGTGGCAGGCAGAAACCTATGATGCCAATACTATTGATAAGGAATTGGGATGGGCGCAGGGTATTGGTATGAATGTAATGCGTGTATACCTGCATGATTTGGCCTGGAAAGCTGACCCAACAGGCTTCAAACAAAGAATGGATGATTTCCTTTCAATTGCTGCCCGTCATAAAATAAAAATCCTGTTCACAATACTAGATGATTGCTGGAACCCAGATGCTAAAATTGGCACCCAACCGAAACCTAAACCAGGTGTTCATAATAGCGGATGGGTGAGGAGCCCTTCTAAGAATGTACATGACAGCACCCTTCATTGGACCTATCTCGAGAAATATGTAAAGGATGTCCTCACCACTTTTAAGGATGATAAAAGGATATTGATGTGGGATCTATACAATGAACCAGGTAATAGTGGATATAATTTGGGCTCTTTTCAATTATTAAAGAAAATGTATCTCTGGGCCTGGTCGGTTCGTCCATCACAACCATTAACTTCTGCCACCTGGTACGATAACAAAGTGCTTAATGATTATGTATTGACAAATTCAGATGTTATAACATTTCATAATTATAGTGATACTACTAGTCTGGAAAAGGAATTGAAGATAAAAACAAAATTAGGTCGCCCTGTTATTTGTAGTGAATATATGGCCAGAACGAATAATAGCCGTTTTGAAACCCATTTGCCTTTGTTCAAGAAATATAAGGTAGGTGCTATTAACTGGGGATTGGTAAGTGGTAAAAGCAATACCATATTTCCCTGGGGTAGTAAAGAAGGTAGTCCCGAGCCCCAATTATGGTTCCATGATATCTTCAGGAAAGATGGAACTTCTTACGATAAAAAAGAAACAGATCTGATAAAACAACTGACATCTAAAAAATAAGTAATGCGAAAAATTGTAATAGGTATTATTTCCTGTTTTCTGTGTTTTATAGCTTTGGGACAGTCTTATGTTCCAGAAAAGAGCAACGCAAAAGTAAAAGTGTCTCCTGTTGTTCCTGTAAAGGCTTATGGTTTTAATCTGAAGGATGTAAAATTATTGAATAGCCCCTTCAGCAATGCCATGAGTAAGGATAGTGCTTACCTTATGTTGCTGTCACCCAACAGGCTTTTATATAGGTTTTATCAGAATGCAGGATTGCCTGTTAAGGATTCTATTTATGGAGGATGGGAAAGTGACGGACTTTCAGGACATACCATGGGTCATTATCTTTCCGCTCTTTCAATGATGTATGCGGCAACAGGTCAGAAGGCCTTTAAGGACAAAGTAACTTATATAGTAAATGAATTGGAACGCTGTCAGGTTGCAAGAAAGACTGGTTATGTTGGAGCCATCCCCAAAGAGGACAGCATATTTGGTAATGTTGCTCTCGGGAAAATAAAGACAGGAGGATTTGACCTTAATGGTGGTTGGAGCCCTTGGTATACTGTTCACAAAGTTATGGCGGGTTTATGTGATGCCTATTTATACTGTGATAATGAAAAGGCTTTGAAAGTGGTGAAAGGAATGGCCGACTGGACTTATAATACTGTAAATCACTTATCGGATTCACTGAGGTTAAAGATGTTGAATTGTGAATATGGAGGAATGAATGACGTGCTGGCAAATATCTACTCCTATACGGGCGATAAGAAATATCTCGACTTGTCTTATAAGTTCTATGATGAATTTGTAATGGGTAAACTGGCTCAAAAAATTGATCCATTACCAGGAAAGCATAGCAATACCAATGTTCCCAAAGCCATTGGAAGTGCCAGGCAATATGAATTGACAGGTAATGAAAGAGACAAGACCATTGCATCTTTCTTCTGGTCAACTATGGTAAACCATCATAGTTATGTTATTGGAGGAAATAGTAATTATGAGTATTGTGGCAAAGCTGATTCACTGAGCGATAGGCTTAGTGATAATACCTGCGAAACCTGCAATACTTACAATATGCTGAAGTTGACAAGGCATCTGTTCTCATTGCAGCCTTCAAATGAATATTTGGATTATTACGAAAGGGCCTTGTATAATCATATACTCGCTTCTCAGAATCCTACTAATGGTATGATGTGCTATTTTGTTCCCCTTCGTATGGGTACTCAAAAAGCTTTTAGTGATTCATTCAATACATTCACTTGTTGTGTAGGTAGTGGCATTGAGAACCATAGTAAATACGCTGAAAGTATTTTTAATGAAGGCAATGATGGCGCCCTTTATGTTAATCTATTTATCCCTTCACAATTAAATTGGAAGTCAAAATCAGTGCTGTTAAACCTTGAAACAAATTTCCCTAACAACAATAAGGTTCGTATTCGTTTCCTGTCGGCAGCAAAAAAAGAATTAACGCTGAAAATACATAAGCCCGGTTGGACAAATCAGGAAATATCAATTAAACTAAACGGTAAAAGTATAAAGATTGGGTATGATGAGAATGGATTCATTATTGTAAAGGGAAAATTCAGTTCGAATGATGTATTGGAATTTTCTTTCCCAATGTTCCTTTATACAGAATCGATGCCCGATAATAAGAACAGGATTGCATTCAAGTATGGACCAATTGTATTAGCTGGATTATTAGGCAAGAATAAGCCGGATCCAGTGTATGGCACTCCTGTATTGCTTACAGACAACAGAAATGTTGCTTCCTGGATAAAGACCACTTCGCAGCCGCTTGCTTTTGAAATGAACGGGGTAGGCAAACCATTTGATGTAAAGCTGGTGCCATTTTATTCTGTTTATGACCAGTATTATAGTGTGTACTGGGATTATTTCACCCCGGAGGCATGGACAAATCTCCAAAAGGAATATGAAGCAGAGAAAGCAAGGGCGAAGGAAATTGAACTTCGTACTATCGATAATTTCCGAATAGGGGAAATGCAGCCTGAAAGAGATCATAACCTGAAAGCCAGTGAAAAATCTTATGTGGATGAAGCTCTTGGAAGAACCGGAAGAGAAGCAAGAAGAGAAAATTATTTTTCTTTCGATATGAAGGTAGAACCAGGCGCCAGTTTATTGCTGACCTATATCGGTGACGATAAAGATCGGAAATTCGATATTTTGGTAGAAGGAGTAAAAATTGCTACCGTTGATTGGCCAGGAGGGAAGACCGGCAAGTTCTATGATCTGGAGTACGCTTTACCAGCTGAATTGATCAAAGATAAAAAGCAGATCAGTGTGAGGATAGAAGCCAATTATGGCAAAACAGCGGGCAGGGTTTTTGGAGCGAGGACGATGAGAGGGTAGTTGGGAGTCTTTAGTCTTTAGTCTGGAGTCGGGAGTCGGGAGTCGGGAGTGTACGCCGTGGCGGATAAATATTAAGAGTTTCGGCAGTTAATATATAGCAACTTATAGTGCTAGTTATTAGTTTTTATGACTGCCTTAGAAAACTTTAAACTTTAAACCTTAAACCTTGAACTTTAAACGTATCTCTTTTTTGAAATTATAATTTCTTTTTCATGAGCAAGGCTATCGTAGTTGGCGGCGGAGTTATCGGAATGAGCTCGGCCTATTATTTAAGTAAAAACGGTTGGGATGTAACCGTAATCGATCAAAGTGATTTCCTGAATAACTGTTCTTATGGCAATGCGGGATATGTATGTCCCAGCCATTTTGTGCCATTGGCTACACCCGGTATTGTACAGCAGGGATTACGATGGATGTTGAATTCAAAGAGTCCTTTTTATGTGCAACCCCGATTAAGCTGGTCGTTGATTGACTGGGGTTTGAAATTCATAAAGAGTGCTACGGACAAGAACGTTGAAAAAGCAGCTATACCTCTTCGTGATGCAGCGCTGATGAGCCAGAAATGTTATGAGGAATTGGTTTCTGCACCTGGTTTTGATTTTGCATACGAACATAAAGGACTTTTCGAATACTTTCTTACAAAAGAAAAAGCAGCCCATGGTCATGAGCTGGTTGAAAAGGCTTTATCCCTTGGACTGGAAACAGAGTATATGACGGCTGAACAGGTTCAGGCTATGGAACCTCAAACCCGATTGAATATTCAGGGGGCAGTCTATTTTAAATGTGATGCCCATCTGTATCCCAATAAACTGATGCGCGATTTTGTAAGATGGATGCAGGAGAATAAAGTGACATTAGTTCCCAATGAGGAAGTAACCGGATTTGAAAAGGAAGGGAATCGCATAAAAAGAGTAAAGACAAGCAAGGCTGTTTATGATGCCGATGTGGTTGTGATAGCCACCGGATCCTGGAGCAGGGAAACTGCGGCTTTATTGGATCTGAAACTCCCTCTGATGCCTGGCAGGGGGTACTCACTTACATTGGAAAATTCAAAATATAAACTCAATTATCCGGCGGTGCTCGTTGAGGGTCGTGTAGCACTGACTCCAATGGATGGAAACAAGATTCGTTTTGGGGGAACCATGGAAATAACCACTACATCAAGACCACCACAAATGAGCAGGGTAGCGGGTATTTTGGAATCTGTAAAGAAATTCATACCCGAATTTGACATCCAGATGCCAAAAATGGAGGATGTTTGGTATGGATACCGTCCTTGCTCACCAGATGGCATGCCCTATATCGGCCGATTGAACAATATCCCTAACTGTATTGTTGCTACCGGTCATGCCATGATTGGACTTAGTCTTGGGGCGGGAACCGGAAAATTAGTGAGTGAACTGGCCGATGAAAAGCCGTTGAGCATGGATTTAACAGCATTTAAGGTAGAGCGGTTTGGATAATGCTTTATTTTATTGCAGATTGCAATTGAAAAACTTGTCAATATGAAGAGAATATTATTTGCCTTATTTACAGCTTCCTTAGTTGTTACAAGCTATGCTCAGCAACACAGCCTGCTAAAGGTTTGGGAAACAGATTCAACATTTAAAGTGCCTGAGTCTGTACTGATAGATAATGAGAATAAGGTGCTGTATGTTTCCAATATTGATGGTCTGGATCCATGGGGGCGCGATAATAAGGGCTCCATTGGCAAACTGGGTATGGATGGTAAGATAATAGCGGTTGACTGGGTGAGGGGACTACAGGCTCCAAAAGGTATGGGTATTTATAAAGGCTATCTGTATGTAGCTGACCTTACCGATGTTGTTCAGATCGATATTAAAAAAGGAGAAATCAAGAAACGCATCCCGGTTCCATATGCTGAAAATTTAAATGATATCAGCATTGACCCTAAAGGCAATATCTACGTATCAGATTCAAAAGGAAAACGTGTTTATGTAGTTAAGGGAAATGATGCCAGTCCTTATGTTGAAGGATTGCAAGGCCCTAACGGTGTGAAATGGTTCAATGAGAACCTTTATATATTGGATAAAGGGGGATTGTTCAAAGTGGAATATGACCGGAAGCTTACGAAACTGGCAGATGGAATGGAAGGTGGAACAGATGGTGTTGAGCCTGTTACACAAAAGGAATTCCTGGTTTCTTGCTGGGCAGGAGTTATCTATTACGTATATCCAGACGGCACTAAAGAGCAATTATTGGATACAAGGAATACAAAGTTCAACTCAGCAGATATTGCATATGATCCTATAGCCAGAATGATTTTTGTACCTACTTTCTGGAGAAATAGTGTCATCGCTTATGAACTGAAATAGTTCAAATAAGTTCAATGGCTCCTTATAAGGCCAAATTTTGTAATTTGAGGCTCAATTTTTTACATGCAGGGGAATTTCACTAAGCTCACTTATAGGCAAACAGGATATTTTTCATCTTTGATAACTGACTATCTGGATGCTGCCCCGGCATTGCAACCTTTTTATAAGCATCCGGTTTCAATTGAGGGGATGAAGGCCGCCATTGAAGCCCGAAAAGAATTCCCAACCGACAGAACAAGACTTGTAAAACACCTGCAGCAACAATATGAAGGATTGCCTTCAAGTGAAATAGTCAATCAAAAAATATCATCACTCAGCAAGAACACTACTTTTACTATTTGCACAGCACACCAGCCGGCCCTTTTTACAGGTACATTGTATTTTATCTATAAGATTTTGCATGCCGTAAGATTGGCCGAAACCCTGAAACAGGAATTTCCATCTTACGATTTTGTACCTGTCTACTGGATGGGTAGTGAAGATGCCGATCTCGATGAATTAGGAAAATTCTATCTCAGCAATGAGAAGATAGTTTGGAATACCAAGCAAAAGGGTGCAGTGGGTAAGATGTCTACTAAAGGATTGGATTCTTTAATCAACAGGATAGATGGAGAACTTTCTGTACTCCCTTTTGGTAAGGAACTGGTTTCGATTTTAAAGGATGCTTATCTGAACAGTACCGATATACAAACAGCTACCTTCAAACTATTACATGGTTTGTTTTCCAGATTCGGTTTGGTGGTGATAGTTCCCGATACAACTATCTTAAAAGAATTGATGAGTGCAGTTTTTGAAGAGGATCTTTTACAGCATATCCCTTCTTCAATTGTTTCAAAGACTACTTCCGAACTGGAAAAGAATTATAAAGTACAGGCGCATCCAAGAGAAATAAACCTCTTTTACTTTAAGGATAATCTCCGCAATCGCATTGAGAAGAAAGGAGAACAATTTATAGTTACTGATACAGACATTGTGTTCAGTACTGAAGAAATTCTTCTGGAACTCAAAAACCATCCGGAAAGATTCAGTCCAAACGTAATTCTTCGGGGCTTGTTCCAGGAAACGGTTCTTCCCAATATTGCTTTTGTTGGAGGTGGGGGAGAAACTGCTTATTGGCTCGAATTAAAAGAACTATTTACTCATTACAAAGTTCCTTATCCGGTTTTAGTATTGCGTAATTCTTTCTTGATTGTTCCAGAAAAGTGGCAGGATAAGATCAGGAAATCAGGTTTTGCTGTCCTTGATTATTTCCAATCAGAAACAGCTCTTATAAATACTCTTGTAAAGCGCAATAAGAACGGACAACTCCAGCTTACCGCTGAAATTGCATCGGCTATTCAACTATATGAAGAAATGAAGAATAAGGCAGTCGCTATTGATACCACACTCGAAAAGCATGTGGATGCCTTAAAGACGAAAACCTTGAAACCTCTGGAAGAGCTTGAAAAGAAAATGCTAAGAGCAGAAAAAAGAAAATACGCAGAAGATCAGAATAACATTCACCAGATAAAATCCGCATTATTCCCACTCAACGGATTGCAAGAAAGAATTGAAAACTTCATGCCATATTATTCAAGAATGGGAACTGAATTCTTTGACTTGATTTACAAAAATTCGTTGGGGTTGGAGATGGAGTTTGGGGTAATAGAGTTAATGTGAGAATGTGGAAATGTGAAGATGTGGAAATGTGGAAATGAAAATCCCGATGTTTCGAGATAATATTTAAAAATTTAGAATTCAATCCCAGCTAATCCCTCTCAATCCCATAAATCCCAGTTAATAAATCTAAGTCTAAAGTCTCAGTCTGGAATCTCAGTCGAACTTGTTATCTCAACCGACCAACTTCAACTTATCACTCAATGGATTGCAAGAACGAATTGAACACTTCATGCTGTTTTATACTCAGAGATGGTTGGTATTCTTTTTATTTTAATGATTGAGGATTAATTTTCACATTTCCACATCTCCTCATTATTAATTTTGTATTCTCAGTCAAACTTGTTTTCCCAACCCTCCAACTTCAACTTCTCCACCTTCATCAGCACATCCGATTCCAGTGTTTTTTTATAGGCTGAAATCTTGTCTCCAACGGTTTTATCAAAGGCGCCGATAATTGTTGCAGCCAGTATGCCGGCATTTTTTGAAGCGTTGAGAGCTACAGTGGCAACAGGTATACCGTTTGGCATTTGAAGTATAGAGAGCACAGAATCCCATCCGTCGATAGAATTAGATGATTTAACAGGAACACCTATAACGGGAAGGGTAGTAATGGAAGCCACCATTCCAGGTAAATGTGCGGCCCCACCGGCACCTGCGATAATAACTTTTAATCCTCGGCCCGCTGCCTGCTGAGCATATTCAACCATCCTCAAAGGTGTTCTATGGGCACTCACCACAGTCAATTCAAAAGGGATTCCAAACTCCTTTAAAATATCAGAAGCCCCTTTCATTACCGAAAGATCCGAATCGCTACCCATTATTATGCCAACTAGTGGTGCCATAGTT
>JBGAQE010000272.1:0-2133 GCA_044220885.1 Chitinophagaceae bacterium | reverse complement strand
TCATTGCTTTATTCCCAAGACTTCCAACTGGTGGAACATGAACGCCTGGTACTAAGCGTAAGTCTTCTTCCAGTTCATCATATCCTATCCACGCAGCATTTGCCCAATCATTTGGAGTAAACAAAGCTGTTGTAAAATAAGCCGGGGCACTCCAACCTGAAACTTTTCCATCTTTATCCCAGACCCTGCATTTCCAATAATATCGGGTACCTGAATTCAAATCTTTACCTGAGTATTTCACAAAAACAGATTGTGATGAGCTGATTTTTGTTGAGTTCCATAGATCACTCTTATTTTCATCCAACTTAGTAATATCAGATGCTACGAGAATCTGGTAGGCTGATTGCAAGTCGGATTGCTGAGAAGACTCCAATTCCCAACCGAAACGAAGAGTACCCTTTTCAATCCCGGTTGGATTAGTACGATTATTACAGAGTGTATTTAGTATTTTGATTTGTACCAGCGAACAAACCGAAATAAAGGATGTAATGGCAATCAATAAGAAATTCCTGATCATAGTGCAGTGCCCATTCAAAAAAGGCAGGAAATGAATTTACAGAAATAATGGTTCCTGTTAAAATAACAATACCCGCCGATGTATTGGGCGGGTATTGCTTTATAATTCCTGATGGTCTACAAAATCCATTCATTCTCCAATTCCATTGTAATAGGAACCCGGAAAAGAGGTGGCAGGACTGATCAGAGTATAATTATATCTTGTCAGGGTCCTTCACCTGGAACCGGTATTTCGTGAGGAGGATTCTCAAATGGATCTTCGTCAGGAATACTATCGGGATCTTCATCTGGCGGAATCGGCTCATTTGGTTCAAAAGCCGGTTTTGTTTCAGGGTATTTGTTGGGATAAGGAACTTCCGCTGGTGCTAAAGGCATGATCTTCTTTGCCATAACCTATTATTTGAAAATTCCGAATTTCATTGCGTCGTTACAAAATAATCAGGCGAATTCCTTTACTTTATCCTTCACTACTTGTTCAATATCCTCTTTCATCCCGTTCATTTTTTCCTTGCCGTTATTAAATTTATCTTTCAGATTATCAGCTACTTTTTTCCCTTGCTCCTTCAATTTCCTCCTTGTCTCAGAACCTTTATCCGGCGCCAGCATAATTCCAGCAATCGCACCAACAGCTGCACCTACAGCCATTGCCGCAAGAATCTTACTTGTAGTGTTCATAAAATAAAATTTTATTGTTAACAATCAATGCAATTTAATAATGCACAAACCATGCTAAAATGACGGATTGCAATAAAATGAATGACTGCTATCAGTCATGCTTTTAAATATGTGAAATATGCTTTACATCAGCAATTGCAATGACCTCTAACATTATTTTAAGTGAAAGTCAAAAGTATCTTGCACATGGTTTTTCAAAGGATATTGGATTAAAAACGGGGCAGGATTTCCATCCAGCCCCTTTTTATGAAATAGACAATTGTAGCTATTTCTTTACAAAGAACATACATATACCCTGATTAAAAAACACATATACCATAGCTTTCATCAGTTTTTCAGCTAAGTATTAGATGAAACCTAAATAGGGCTATATGTTTTCAAAAATATTTAATAAACATCTTTACAGCCCAGTAAACACTACCTTTACTGATATCCCATCCATAAAAGCTCCTTTCGTCGTTTCCATAGGCGTCTGATTTGTTCACATAAACTAGTCATTTGAAACTATTTATAAAAAATATGGTATGCATCCGTTGTAAGATGCTTGTTAAATCTGAATTAGTGAAACTTGGATTTCACCTGACTACAGTAGAAATAGGAGAAGCTGACATTCTTGAACCTATAAATGCGTCACAAATAGAGTTACTAAGAGAATCTTTGCTAAGATCTGGTCTGGAATTAATGGATGACAAAAAGAGTGTGTTGATACAAAAAATCAAGAATATCATCATCGAAGTAGTACATTATGCAGAAGAGCCTTTGAATATCAAATTATCAGTATTGTTAAGTCAAAAGTTGAACCATAACTATACCTATTTGGCTAATCTTTTCTCTGAAGTTACTGGCACAACCATAGAGAAATTTTTTATTGCGCATAAAATTGAACGCGTTAAGGAGCTTCTGGTTTATGACGAATTGAATATTACAGAAATTGCCTATTTG
>JBGAQE010000073.1:0-21085 GCA_044220885.1 Chitinophagaceae bacterium | reverse complement strand
AACCATCCTTGGGCCTTACACCCGCGCCATGATCATTTGGCAATTGTAATGCTATCAGTCCCGGCATCTTTTCTTTTCCTTTCAACCATTTTTTGGTGAATTCAGATTCAAACTGCTGCATCCTGAATTGGTCAGGAATATTTGTGTTAGATCAGCGTAGTTATGACTAGTTCTGCTCCATAAAGCTTTCTGCGCCGGTACCATCACTCCATGTGAGGCTCCTGTTGCCGTATCCATCCACTCTTCTCTCACATGCGCCGTTTCATTCGCTTCACCGAAATTATAGAAAGGCACTCCTTTTCTTTCCAATGCTTCCCAAAGTCCGCCGATCTCTGCATAATCTTCCGAACCATACTTCCTGTAGACCCGGAAACTATGGCTGACGGAGCAGCAGAAAAAACTTTTGCAGTCTTATCAACACTTGAATTGGTCTCCACCCATTCATTAGGGATTACACCAACCATCCAGTGATGTCCATGTATGGAAGCATCACTATCACAATAAAAATTATCGCAATGACTGAAACGCTTGGCAATCTTGTGGTGGTTGGGCATTATGTTGGCGTTACGTATTGTATCCTTCTTTGTTGTAACTGTAACTCCCATACCATAACGTGCCAGACTACTATCTCCCACTCCATTTTTTAACTGGCCTAAAATCTCATCATATGTCCGATTCTCTTTTGTTATATAAACTATATACTTAATCGGAGATTCATGCATACCGGGTAATACAGGCAAAGGGTTTTTCTTATCATCCTTTATCTGTACCCTTTTAAAAGTATTGTCAAGAGATTGTTTTGTATATGAAGCCAGAGTAACTTCATCAGGAAAAGGAATACGTTGGAATAAACCCAGTTGGATATCTCCTATATATGTTCCTGCCGGAGGACTTACAAATCCCTTACCACCAGCCCGGCCCTGCTCCATATCCTCTGCAACTAATAACATATAACTCTTTTTCATCCGCAGACAATTGCACTCTTGCCGGGCACCAACCTGTTGGAATCAATCCTTTCGTAACTTTTGTTGTTACGTCAATTACAACCACTGCACGTTAAACCCAAGTAATGCCACATAAGTGTTTTCTCGTCTTTACTAAGTGAAATACCAAATGGAATCAGGCCGGTAATGATCTAAAAGAGAATCGACTTTAATTTGGATATGATCAACAATCCTGCGGCTTTTATAATCAATTACCGAAATATTATCGTTTGTAGCATTTGTGATATAGGCGAAGCGGGTGCCGATTGCAATGGAGTTGGGACTTGCCCCGCCAACCACTTCGACTTCTTCAATCATTTCACCAATCTGCAGACCCGTCTTTGATTTATCTACCACTGTATTATTATCGAGGTCGATTGTATATACGCTCATGGCTTCGGGCGCATGAGGACTGCCTACACCAGGAATTTTCCTTCCTTCCACCTCTGTACCTTCCCTTGATTCTTTTGTATCGTTCCCGTAAAGGATGCCAGGTTATCATCAGGGAATCGTAATTTTTTGGATTGGCTCCTTCAATAAGAGGGATATTCATACATCCCTACATTTGAAACGAAAGCCAGTTTTTTATCGGGGGAAAGGGCGATACCAAAACCTTCCCACTTTTTTATGGAGGCGGTAATTTTTTGTGTGGCTACATCTATCCTTACCATCCTGAAATTACCTCTGTCGAGAACCAATAGTTCATTCTTATCCTTATTCAATAATAAGTCGGAGGTAAAACTATCATCATAAACAGTTCCCTGGAAAGCTCCATTAAGGGAAATAGAATCGGTGCGTTTCATCTTTTCAAGATCATAAACAATAACAGCACCTATATCGCCACCACTGAGGTAAACGCTTTTTGAATCTGGTGTAAAAGCAACACCGAAGAGTATGAACCTTTGTAAAAGGAAATGATTTTACCATCATATGATGGAACCCTAACCGATTGAAGGCTGTTTAATTCAATAATTGTAAAAACACCATCGTGAAGAGTTACAGCTTTCTTTCCATCAGGAGAAATGGCCATGCCAAAGGGGTCATGTGTAATTCTAACAGTATTACCGGCAGGGGTCACATATCTTCCACTGGGCAATACTGATACACCATTGGGTTTAATGCTGGCGTATTCCTTTTCTCCTGGAACAGTAAGAATAGTTACCGGTTGTTGCGCTTGCAAGGATTGGGATAGAAACAAAACAAACGAAAACCGAAAGAGATTCAAAAAATACTTCATAGCAAATAATTCTGGACTGGAAAGTTAACAAAAAAGGGGCGGAGCCTGGAAAAGCCCCGCCGCTAAATTAAACTGCTTAGTTGCTCTTGATTGCTTGTCTTAGAAAAATCTTATTTGATGATCCACATCTTCGAGTTGATATTATCATTCCCACCATACTGACTTTGAACAGCGGCTGTATAGTTATCCTTGTTTGTAGAAAGTTCGCTCGAAGGATACTGGAATCGCAACGGAATTACACCACTATTTCCAATACCAGGACCTGTAAGAAAGGTTGGAACACCTGTACGGCGCCATTGGTAATAGGCTTCATAACCTGAATTTCGGGCAAATGCGAGGTATTTCTGAGTCAGTATCTGTGTAAGACCCGTTGCATTATTGCCAGCATATTTCACAGCCGGTTGATTAAAATAAGTAGCGAAGCTGAAGTTCACAGAATAGTTGATATAATCGCCAGGAGCTGTTCCTTTAAGGAAGCTCACCGTATTAGTACCATCAACCACACCATAAAAAGAAAAGCTCGCTTTCACCCCTTTCTGGTACCAATCATCAGCATTACCTGCTATCCAACCTCTGTTGATGGCTTCTGCAATATTGAAACACATTTCAGGATAAGCGATGATGAAGGTGTTTTCTCCGGTATATCCATCATAATAACGTTTTCTACCAATTGGAGAATACAATCCTGCTACCACTTTACCACCCATGGTACTTACGTCTTCACCATTGCTGGCGCCAACAAAAGAGCGGAAATCAGTATCGGCAAAACCAAGGGCTCTTGCAGGATCTGCAACTTTCATAGCTCTGAGATCACTTAGACTTGTTAACGTGTTAAGCCAGGTAGCTGCAACACAAAGACGAAGGGCATCAAAACCGAAGTTATCCTTGTTGTTAGGGTATTTATTATAATTGGCATTGTATACAAATTCCAGGTTATCCGACATATCAGTCATGATTGGATATTTAACCGGGTTGCCAATTACATCTGCAAATTTCTGTTTGATGCCAAGATCAGCATCTGCATCATGCTTGCTCAAATGAATCAGCAAACGGAGCTTATAGGTATTCACCACTTTTTGCCATTGCTTCAATGCAGTCAACGGATCTTTTGCATTGCTGATTCTTTCCTGATAGAAGAAATCTCCAAGAAGCGATGTATTTGACGAAGCAATCAATGCTGCCAATTGCGTATTCGCTTCTTCCAGCAATTGCAATGATTGTTTAAATACATCCTTTTGGCTATCATATTTCGGTGTTTGGTTTTCGATACCCTGAAGCGCTTCGCTCATTGGAATATCGCCCACCTTCAAACTCATATTTACAAAGAAATAGGCTTTGAAGAATTTTGCTAAGGCAGAATAGGGGTTATTCTCTCCGGAAGCTTTTACAGCTTCTTTCTCCATTGCCACCACATTACGCAGGGTTCCAAAATTGAAATCAGTAGCACCTGTCCAATATTCATTGGTACCATAGTAAGTATAAGAAGATAAAGTAAACTGACAGAACTTATCTTCATCATCACCAGGGTAAACTGGCATATCGTTCAGCACCTGACGTAGCAGCAAATAGGCAGGAACGCTGGTTGGCAGGTTCGGGTTATTGGTATAGTCGTCGAACTGCTTTTTACAGCCAGACCCTATCAGTACCACCAGTACCATCAGGATCGAATATATTGAATGCTTTTTCATTTTACTGTATTGTTTATTATAACAGATTGAAATAATAATTAGAAGGTTACATTGATATTGAAACCGTAACTTCTTGTTGTTGGCGTTTGAAGGTTAGGTTCGCGGCTGTTATTATTATAAATATCCCTGCCTGAATACTGGTCAACATCTATATCATGAAAACGGGAAGGGAAGAAATATAAAAGGTTACGACCTACCAGAGAAATATCCACTTTGCTAATAAATGAAGACTTACCAATGATACTGGCAGGAAGAGAATAGGTAATCACAACTTCCCTCAGCTTGGCATATGTTTTTGCAACTGATGTATTCTCGAAATTGTTGAAGTAGCTGCTAACGTAGTCTTGTATATACTTAGCTGGTGATGCATTTGGCTTGAAGGTAAGATCCTTGTAGTTAGTGATTACACCTGTTACCGGATCATATTGGATAGTTGCTCCATTAGCAATCTGCACCCCTGTACCGATATAAGTTCCTACGAATCCTGGATCCTTATGATGATAGAATTCATATTCCCTTGCTTCACCTACTTTACCCTGTACAGTTTCGATATTACTTCCTCCTTCAATACCTTTTCTCTTAACATAATCCTGAACTATACCACCCACTTTACCATCAAACTGGAATGAGAAACTGAATGTTTTGTATGAAAACTTGTTGTAAACAGCCCAGCTCCATTTAACATCACCATTACCTACGTACTGGTTTTTTGGAAGATATACTGGATAACCTGCACTATTATTGATTACTTGTCCATCTTCTGTCTTTGCTGTCAAACGGGCGAAAAGTTTATCTACCCTGTCTCCTTGCTTGAATTGATAACTCTCGAAATTAGAAGGAAGCTCTTTGTATATCTCTTTGTAGGTAGACCAGTTCACCAATACATCCCATTTCAATCCACCTGGGTTTTGGATAGGGCTACCTGTCAATGAAATCTCTGCACCAGAAAGCTGTGTCTTGATGGCATTGGTAGTAATACCCGTTAAACCTGTTGTTTGTGAAATTGGCAGATTCACGATACCAGGTCCTTTGATATTGGTATAGTAAGTAGCACTTAGACCTAAGCGATTCTTTAAGAACCTAACATCCAAACCTAATTCCTTACTAGTAAGAACTGATGATTTCACATTAGGGTCAACACGATTTCCCGGAGCATAGGCACCAGTAAGGTTATTATACACTGTTCCAACGCTATAAGCCGGATCAGAAAGGCTATAGGTAGGACCACCATATACAGAAACATATGGGGTACCATATCCAATTGGATATGCAGCTGGTCCAATATAAGTAGTAGTACTTGGAGATTTTGCCGTAGCATAGCTTGCTCTTACTTTCAGGAAGCTGATAGCTCTTGGCAAATCAACATAATCAGAAATCACAGAGGCAAGAGATACAGATGGATAGAAGAACGTGTTATTATCTTTCAGCAAACTTGAGTTCTTATCTACACGACCTGTAGTTGTTATTGATGCGAATTTCATCAGGTCGATATTAAGGGAGTAGTATCCGCTTAATACAATCATATTTGCGTTATAGCTATATGCTTTAACTGGATTCAATGAGTTGGAGAAAGTATATAACCCTGGTACGTTCAAGTAATCAGTAGTAGTATAGCTGGAATTATATTTGAAATTACGGGCATTACCACCTGCCAAGGCATCGATACCGATGTTCTTACCAATCTTGCCATTATATCTAACTAAAGCTTCAACGTTATTATCGAATAATGAGCGACGGTCTTCACGATAGTCACCCCTGTTACCTTCTCTTCCATAAGGGTGAGCAGAATAAGGCATTTTCTCATTACGCATCACGTCATACGTACTGATATTAGCCCTTACTACCGCATCCATGTGCGAATTCACTTTATAGGTAAGAGCAGCATTACCGTAAACATCAGTTTTGTAATGACCCCGAAGCCACTCATAACTCATGAAATATGGATTATGGTAACGTTGGTACTCCGCAAAAATAGATTGAATACCTTCCTTACCTGGCTGCCAGTAGTTACGCATATCGCGAACATCCCAGTCAGCACCTGTCCAGATAGTCATGCTATAGATAACACTGTTTGGACCATATACAACATCAGGGATATTAGGAGTAGACTGACGGTTATAGTTCAGGCTACCTTCAATCTTAACACGGCTGCTTAAATCGTAGCTGGCATTAACATTGAAATTGCCGATACCCAGTTTTGTATTTGGAATAATACCTTTCTGATAGCTTTGGCTAAGTCCCATACGGATGCTTGCGCGATCTGTATTAGAAGAAAAACTCAAACTATTAGTAGTCAATAAACCTGCCTGGATAAAATTCTTCAGATTATCCTTTCCACGTGCTATATAAGGAGTTCCTTGTCTAACACCTGTAACAGGATCTATAGGACTATCATACTGTGGAATCAACTGTCCATCGAATTTTGGACCGTATACATCATAGTCACCATCATTTATACCACCGCCTTTACCATCACCGAATGAATACTGTGAATAATCACCACCACCATATAATGCTTGTGCTTTTGGCAAAGCGATAAAGCCTTTATCCATCTGAACACTGGAGTTAAATTCGATAGTATATCCTTTTGAATTCTTTTTACCCTTTTTTGTAGTGATAAGGATTGCACCATTCTGTGCACGGCTACCATATATAGCAGTAGCAGCCAATCCTTTCAATACTGTGTAGGTTTCGATATCATCAGGACTGATATTCCATGTATCTGAAGTGATAGGCATACCATCTACAACATAGAGCGAGATATTTCCACCACGAAGAGATACAGCAGGTGCTGCCAGCATTTCACGTGAAATAGCTACATCCAATCCAGCCACCTTACCAACCAATCCATTTATTGGATTTGGCTCACGGCTTTCTCAAGATCTTGTCCTTTTACTTCCTGAACAGAATACCCCAATCGTTTGGTTTCTTTCTTAACACCTAAGGCAGTAACCACAACTTCACTCATAGCTCTTGAGTCAACTTCAAGAGAAATGGTATAGAAGGACTCAGATGTAACCGATAGCTCTTAGTTGTTACACCTACACCACTAAACACCAACATCGCCATTCTTTGCAGTAATAGCAAAGAGCCTTCAGTAGTAGTTGCAGTACCTGTGTTAGTTCCTTTAATCATAACACTGATACCAGGGAACAGGAGTTTGTTCTTTTGAAGACAATACTTTTCCCGAAATAATTTTTTGCGCCAATGCCAGAAAAGGCAAGGCAAGAAGGAGCGACACAATGACCATACTCCTCAGATAGCAGTTGAAAATTCGCATAACAGATGTTTTGATTTGTTTGATAGTGATTATCGAGTGCGAAACTATCATCATCGTGTTATGGGAGGGTTATGCCAATGTGAATCATAACTTATGGAAATGTTAACGCAATATGTTTGCACTTACCGCTAACAATTTATTTACACAGAACTCATCAATCGGTAATACAGGAGTAACATTCAAGTAATCTTCCATTCGGTTCTTTGCAAAACCTCTGGTTAGATGGAAAAAAGAAATGTAGATGTAGTTGTTATCTCAGATGTACATCTTGGCACTTATGGTTGCAAAGCAAAAGAACTGGTAGCTTATCTAAAAAGCATCACTCCTTCCCTTCTCATTCTAAATGGCGACATCATTGATGGATGGCAATTCTCAAAACGCTATTTCCCGGCTACACATATGGCCGTGATAAAAGAAGTACTCAATCTAATGATGAAACAAGGCACCAGAGTATTCTATATCACAGGCAATCACGACGAACAAATGAGGAGGTATACAGATTTTCAATTAGGAAATTTTACCCTCACAGATAAGTTAGTGCTGGAGATCAACAATAAGATGACATGGATTTTCCACGGAGACGTTTTCGATAACACTACAAGAGGAAGCGCCAAGTTTCTGGCAAAGCTGGGAAGCAATGGGTATGCTGCTTTAATACAATTTAACAGACTCATCAACTTCTTCCTGAAAGCAATGGGTAAAGACCGTGTCTCCATTTCCAAAAGAGTAATGGCTGGTGTCAACAAAGCTGTAGCTAAAGTAAATGACTTTGAGATGATAGCTGCAGAGTTAGCCATCAAAAAGAAATACGACTATGTTATTTGCGGCCATATCCATCAACCACAAAACAGGGTAGTTGAAAATGCAGAAGGTAAAGTGACTTATCTAAATAGTGGTGATTGGGTGGAACATCTTACCGCTTTGGAATTCCATCATAATGAATGGAAGATTTTCACTTATGATGAAAAAGACTTCCTGCATCAAAATATTGAAATGCCTTCCAGGCTAAATGTAATAAGCGACGATATCGACTTTTATATAAACTCATTAGCAATTTAACTATGAAAATACTTTTATTCAGTTCAGGCAACGGAAATTGTTGCCATATCTAAGGACATGGAAGCGTTGATATGGAATTGTTGCCATATCTAAAGAATTATGGTGCCAACATATATTTCTACACTTGCTTTAGACGGTCCCGTAAAATACCGTAGCAAAGGGCTCAGTCTTTTTTATACTTGTTCCGGCACTCTCAGCTATAAGAAAATGTTTCAGCATATCGATCCGATAAAGATGTTCAGGGAGGTGAGGGATTTACCAGTAGAAAACTATGATCTGGTCATAAACGATTTCGAATGTATAACAGCCATGGCATGTGCCAGGAAAAAAGTGCCATCGGTGAATTTTGGACATCAGGCCAGTTTCCTTTCAGCCAAAACACCCCGTCCTGAAAAAACCAGCAAGATGGGTGAATGGATTCTAAAGAATTATGCAAAGGCGACACAATATATCGGACTTCATTTTCAGCCTTACGACAACTTCATCTTCTCCCCTGTCATCAAATCAGAAATTCTAAAAGCAGATGCAAAAGATAAGGGACATATCACTGTCTATCTTCCCTCTTATTGCGATGAAGTTCTGAAACAGCATCTACTTCCATTCACTGATTTTCATTTCGAAGTGTTTTCACATCAGAAAAAAGAAAGAATCAAAGAGGGAAATATTGAATACATACCAGTAACCAAAGCTGATTTCAACGAGAGCCTTATAAATTGTCATGGCATAATAACCGGCTGGCGGATTTGAAACACCGGCAGAAGCCATATATCTGAAGAAAAAATTATTGGCAATCCCCATCCAGGGACAATACGAGCAACAATGCAATGGGGCTGCCTTAAATTTACTAGGGGTTCCTGTATTGGATAAACTTGATGATAACTTCCCGGATCATTTCAATCATTGGATGAATGAATCAAAAGCCCCGTCAATAACCTACGATTACTCCACCGAATCCATCATCAACATCCTGATGTGTCGTTGTACTGGTATTGGGCAGCAGTTGGATTTTAATTATCCTAACCTGGTTTTTAATTAAGGAAAGTTGTAGGTTTTAATTTTTTTTCTCCGCAGAGACGCAGAGGAATACAAAACCGCGTCTCCGTCTCTGCGGTGGAATGAATTATTAAAAACTTATTCCCGTCTTCCCGGTTATCAACCTTTACACATAAAAAAACCGCCCGGTAGAAACCAGGCGGGGACAGTCACATGAGAAAAATGCTCTTTTACATAACCAAAAACGGTAACTAACTAACTCGGTTTGTCTATGAGGCAGCAAGTTGCTATTTATATGTTACATGAATATTAATGGCTATTACGGAAAAGGTTAAGAATAGTTGTAAGTAAGTTTTAAAGTAGTAAGTTTTGAATCCGAAACTTGAAAGCTTTTTTACCGCAGAGACGCGGAGGCGCAGAGTTTGCCATCCTCTTTTTCTCTTTTGACCTCTTAGCTTTGTATTTGTATTCGTCGCGCAGCACGACCTCACTTAAAAAAGATAAATACGAGAAGTTATAAAATCTTTGCGCCTTTGCGAGAATTCAAATTAGTATAGATTTATTTCCATAAATGCTGCGAGGTTGGCATTTTCAAATCATCAAATCATCAAATTTTCAAATTCCCTTCCCGCCTTCCCGGTTATCAACCTTCACAAAAAAACCGCTCCATACAGAGCGGCTTTTCAATTCAATAGAACAAGGTTATTATATTAGTTGATTCCGAAACGAGTCCAACCTTTCCACCACGTTGCTTCTGCTCCTGCTGGTGCTATAGCACCACGGAAAGTAACATTAGTAAAGAATCCGCCTGCTAATTTTGGATCAGTAAAGCTGGCGCCGTTCAATATTTTTTGATTACCATTACTACCAGCGAATGGAGTAGGGTCTGGTGCGAAGTAGTTAAATGGCTGAATCAATTTTGCGTCTGAATTATTAACAAGTATATCATTACCATTGTAAGCTGTATTGAACCAGTTAAGGATGCTGGCATCAGAAGCTCCTGTTGGTGCGCTTACGCTGGCACTATATTTCAAATTGATGGTATTACCAGCAATGGTAGTATTCCTGATACGTAAGGTACTATCGTTGATATTAAGGTCGGTTGGAGTACCTGTGCTTGCATCAATCAGGATTGCTTGTGGCCATCCCATAAAGATTGAATTGTAAATAGAAAGTGCTGAGTTACGACGAATCTGAGCACCTGCACGATACAATGTATTACCTGCATTTGCTAATGTAGCACGGGGACCGATAGCAGTGATGTTACTGAAGATAGCACCAGTTTTTGGAGTAGCTGTAGTACCACTTGCATTGTTATCACTTTCAAAAGCTTCTGAGGTAGAGATATCTGCAATCAATGAATCACGCAATACCAGACCGAACTGAACTCAGCCGCTATAGCCGTTATCAGTATCGAAGTCGTCATCCTGTGTTTTGTAAGCAATGAGATACTTGCAGTTTACTGTACCACCAAACCACTCATAAGCATCATCCTTTGCATAAATAGTCTGGATATGATCAATAGTAGTTCCGCTACCAACAGCAGCCATTGTTAAACTATTGATTTCCTTATCGGGTTGGAAGGCATACCCTGCATATTCAATACGAACGTAGCTAAAGGATACCAGAATTATCATTATCAACAGGAGCTGGAACAACAGCATCTCCAGAACCCGCTAAACCATCTCCATTTGCATTATCGATTCCACCTTCAACCTGGTATAATCCATTGGTTCCGTTAAAACTGGTATTGATTGATGCTTTTCCACAGATTACAATGACCACCCCAGTCACCAGAAGCTGGATTTGGAGAAACGAAGTAAATACTATGAGCTCTATCGCAGATCCAACAGCATTGATTTTAGAACCACGTGTAATGATAAGGGCAGCAACATCACTTCCACTGAAAGAACCCTTGATTACAGTTCCTGCTTCAATGGTCATGGTATGGTTTCCTACCATATATACTAATCCCTTCAGGATATAAGTGTTGGCTTTACGTAAAGTGGTATCAGCATTGATACGACCAGATAAAGTGATAGTTTGACCAGTGGTTCCTGTACCTGGTTGGGTAACGATGATCACTTCTTTTTCACCGTCCATTTCAATTTTACGGCAACCTGTTACGGCGATCGCTGCAAGGGCGGCTACATAGAGAACGTACTTTTTCATTTCTGTATTTTTTATAAAAGTGTTTACAATGAATAACTGAATGTCAAACCGATGGTGGTTCCGAATCTTCTGGTGAACCTGTAAGCATCCTTCCCTTTCTGGAATTTGCTGTTATCGTCGGCATTCTGATAGAAATACTGTGTTTGATTCAGGATATCTGAAATATTCAATCGAATCTCTCCCTTCTTATTAATAATCTTCTTTGCTACCTGGAAATCGAGGATAGAACGGGGAGCTTCGCCAAATATCTGGTGAACCAGCACCTGAACTTAAGTCACCAACCAGATAAATCCTTTCTCCGATTCGGTTAAACAAGATAGTTGCATTCAATCCCGCCTTCTCAAGGTCATATAACAATCCGAAATTCATCAGATAAGGCGATTGACCTTGCAATGGACGGTCTACATTGAATCCTTTGTCTGAAATACGGCTGTAGATATAAGCAGCATTTGCCTGAAGCGTGAAGTTCTTTAAAGCTGGAGCGAAATCAAGTTTCTTACGGAGTTCCACTTCTGCACCATATGTTCTTGCTTTCTCCGGATTCTGGTAACTGAAAGTGCTGGCACCACCACTTCCTTCATTAAATATCTGCTCGATAGGCTTGTTGAAATATTTGTAGAAGATACCTGCTGTAACCACTTCACCAGACCTTGGATACCACTCGTAACGCAGGTCAAGATTGGAAACCTTTGTTCTTTCCAGATTTGGATTTCCCTGAACAGAGGCATTCAATTCAAAATCATAAATATTCAGGAACGACAACTCACGAAGTTCAGGACGGATAACCGTTTGTGAACCAGATAAACGCAAGTTGGTTTTTGTATTAAGTTTGAGTGTAGCATTTAAACCAGGAAGGAAATCGGTTTCCTGAGTATGTGTAGATCGAGGATCCCATTTCTTTACACTTCCCACTAACTGATCATAATTCTCAACACGCAAACCCCAAACAACTCTTATTGCTGAAGAAAGTTGATTGTCGAATTGAAGGAAGCCAGCATTCAGGATCGTATTTGCTAGATAACGGAAATTTCTTCGCTGATAACAGCGTCAAAACCAATCTTATCACCTGTACCATCACCAAAATTTTCAGGAGCAAAAACCTGATCAGCTGGCAATTGACGTAATGCATCATTATCACGAGCCAAATAATTAGCGAAAAGTTTCGCATCATACAAACGATCCTTCACCTGAAGCATATAACACCCCTTCACAGTTTGCTTTTGTCCAAATAAATTGAAAGTCTGAGGGAAATTCACCCCTGCGAGTATATAACATAATCACTCAAGTCCTGATAAATACGGCTACCACTTTGTTGTGATAGTGTATTCGATATCAACGAGCGATAAGGATTAGTGGTATTACTGAGTTTGTAGGTAGATAATTCTGCGCTGATCAGGAATATGACCATCGAAAAGCATATTGGGCACCACTTCTGCTTGAACTTCACCGTTTTTGCAAGAGTATGCTCACCTGTTAACTGGCTTGTGAAAAATGTATTCTGTTTGAATGTAAGTTCAGAACCTTTTATGTTTTCATCCCTGTTAAAATCAATACCCTGGCGACTGGTAACGAAATTGCTTGAATTAACATTGATGATAGACTTCAGCGAAATACGGTTATTGTTATTTATTTGAAGAGAAAGGCTGCCTAATGCGCCCACAGATACATCCTGAGCATATCTTGTATCGCTAAAATCGTAATTGGTACTGAATATAGAAGAAGAGAGAGAGTTGGAACGGTTTACTAATTCAAGAATACGATTTGATTTATTGTATGTGATTCCAACAGTTCCGCCGAATACTTTACCGAATAATTTAGTATTGAAGCCACCATTAACCTGGAAAGAAGCATTCATTGGAGCTGAAATTGTTGTTGGCGCCCATGCGTTCCTCATTTCCTTTCCGATAGCCGTTTTTTCAGCAGGAGTCAGTACATCGAATTCAGCCTTGCAGGTGTAAGAAGAAGGAAGTGCTCTTGTGCCATCATCAATTCCAAGGAAATCGAGCTTCCACCTTTTTATCATGATAAAAATCTTTTCCAACTGTTTGGGTATTGAAACCCGTTCCCATTTGGATATTGAAAAATCCTTTTGATGGAATATCCTTAGTATTCACCTGAATCAATCCACCTGCCCACTCACCAGGATATTCTGGTACAAATGCCTTATTGATAACAATATTATCAATCATGGCAGCGGGGATAAGATCGAATGAGAAAGTCTTTCTGTCTGGTTCGGTGCTGGTAAGTAAGATACCATTGATCATAGCCTGATTATAACGATCGGCCAATCCACGAACTACAATAAACTTTCCTTCCTGAATACTGGCACCTGGAGTACGTTTCAATACTTCACTGGTATTCTTATCGGGTGAACGACGGATGCTTTCAGCAGAGATTACTGATGCAACAGTATTCGTGTTTTTTTGGAAAGAAATGACTGAGGCCGCAGATTCCCTGCGTGCATTAGAACGATTAGCTGTAACAGTAACTGTTTCCAGATTCTTATTAACTACTTCAAGGGTGATATTCAGTTCATTTACCTTGCCTGCTGTTACCTCAACCTCTTCAACAGTCTTTGCAGTGTATCCCACCGCAGTGAATGTCAACACATATTTTTCCTTCAAGAGATTGATGGTAAATACGCCTTCTAAATTGGTGGTAGTACCGCCAGAAATTCCGCCTATTTTAATGGAAACACCATTTAAAGGCTCATTCTTAGTATTGAGGACCTTTCCGGTAACACGTCCGTTTTGTGCAAACAGCACCACGTTCATCAAAACCAATGCTACTATTAAGACTATCTTTTTGCTCACAACTAACTGTTTAATTGAGGGCAAAAGTAGCGGTGGCGTATTACCACCGTATTACGCGAGTGTTAACGAATTGTGTCGCCTATGTTACCGGAATGTTACCTGCCTAGAATCTGTACTGTAAACGGCAGGTGAAAATATTATCCTTAAGGTCTGTAGTATAACCAGTTAACTGCGTCTTTTCATTCTTCACTACATCATACCAGAAAATGATTTTCACGTTCTCATTTATGTAGTGATTGTAACCAAAAGAATAAGTGGTGTATTTGATATTGGTAGCGTTTACTGATGTACCGGCTTTACCTATTTCATTACCTGAAACTTTTGTATTGGGATCATACCAATCTATTTTGAATCCTAATTGGTGATGCTGATTCACTACATTCTGCAGCAAGTAAAAGAAGGCTCCATTGAAAGGTCTTATATAATAGGCCTCGCTGGAACCAAGTAACGCAGCAGGAGTTTCACTACTAGCTGCACTGGCCGTTTGGGTTACCCACAATACTCACCTCTTATTTCTGTAGAACCATTTTTATGTTTCCATCTCAATTGGGCATCCACTCCATAATACGTACGTGGATCTTTCTTTCCAATATTGGTAAGGTTCGAATCAACAACAAATGTCTTGTTGTTACTAACCGTGCCCATATGGTATTGGTATTTTGTATTCTGTAAAATACCTCCATTCAAGTAGGAAAAACCAGAAGATACAGTAAGCTTCTTCGAAAGAGGGCTATTTAATGAAGCCCTGGCTATGAAATCTTTGTAACTATCAAAATCACCTGGGGGCATTAAGACCTTGTCCATTAAATATACCCGCATCTATCTTAAGATATCTCCATTTATCATTCTTCTTTCTTGATTCGAAGCTAACCATGGCTCCAAGGTCGCGTTCTGTTTTCATCAAGGTCTGCGACATCCTTCCTCTTTCTGGCGATTCCCTGTCACCAGAAGAACTCAGATTTAGTTCATAACCGAAGGGGCGGGCGAAAACACCTGCTGTGAAAGAAAATTTCTGGTATTTGTTATCGAACAACCTGGCCCAAACATCCCCTCACATTGACCCCTCTTTCTGTGGCATCGAACTGAAAAACGAACTGCATGGATGGTTGTTGTAGCTTATTGGACCTTACATAATCTATCCTCACCCTACTGCGTCGTAACATGAAGCGATTGTTGGAATTTACTGAAATCGCCACCATTAAAATACTTAGCCCCTTTCGATTCTGCCATCTGGAATTGGGGTTGGATATAACCACTCAGCCGAGACGATCGAAACGGCTATATAAATTGAGCATCCTTACCCATACATCGGTAGTGGTGTCAATCATATCCATTAAGAACTGAGCTTCAGTCAGTTGCGAAAGAAGCAAAAAGGATCCTATGAATAGGATTTTTCGAGTTGGTAACAATTTCTTCATAATTATTTAACCTTGCGCAAAGGTAAAAGGATGTATTAATGGTCATATTAAGAAATTGTTACCAATCCCCTTCTCATATTCTTTGAGCCCGCAAAAGACAATCTTTGCGCAAATTATACCACTATGGGTCTTAGTTCAATCATGAAGATTTTTATGCCAAAAGACAGGGTGTTCTATACCTTGTTTGAAGAAGTGGCAGACAACGTTTCAGCGATGGGTAAAACATTGAAAGCCGTTGTAAACGAACCTGATTTTGACAAGCGTGCCGCCATCATCAGTAAAGTGGAAGATCTGGAGCATATGAATGATGAGTTAACGCACCGCATTTTTACAGAATTAGGCCGCAATTTCATTACGCCGTTCGACAGGGAAGATATTCACTACCTGGCAACAGCGTTAGATGATATTTGCGATTACACATTCTCTACTGCCAAGAAAATCAATTTCTATAAGATCAACCCAAATGATCCGGGCATCCAAAAGATGGCTGATATGATTGAACAAGGTTGTGACCTTATTAAGGTAGCTGTAAAAGAACTTCGCAATATGCGCAACATGCGCAATATCACCGATGCGCTGGTTAAAGTAAACAGCATCGAGAATCAGGCCGATGATATCTTCGATATGAGTATCGATCGTCTTTTCGAAACAGAACCAGATGCAAAAGAAGTTATCAAGAAGCGTGAAATATATCAGGTAATGGAATTAGTTACCGATAAATGTGAAGATGCTGCGAACGTGATAGAGTCAATCATTATTAAATATGCCTAAGCGATTATAAAATCAGCGATTCGGATATGTTAACACTTCTTATTATCATAATCATTCTGGCGCTAGGCTTCGATCTCATCAATGGTTTCCATGATGCGGCCAACTCTATTGCCACTGTTGTTTCTACAAAAGTGCTCTCCCCTTTCCAGGCCGTGGTTTGGGCAGCCTTTTTCAATTTCATCGCCTTCTGGATATTCGACCTTAAAGTGGCAAATACAGTTGCCAAAACCGTACATAGTGATTCTATCAATTTATATGTGATATTGGCTGGATTAATAGCAGCCATTGTTTGGAACCTCCTTACCTGGTGGTTCGGTATTCCTTCAAGTTCATCGCATACACTTATAGGTGGATTCGCCGGTGCAGCAGTAGCACACGCAGGAAGTTTTTCAGTAATCAACAATGATGTTATCCTGAAAACTGTAGGATTCATTTTCCTGGCTCCAATTATAGGAATGTTCATTGCCTATGTAATTACGGTACTCATTATTAATGCCTGCCGAAATGCCAACCCGTATAAGGCAGAAAAATGGTTCCGGCGATTACAGTTGGTTTCTTCCGCAGCGTTCAGTATTGGACATGGTGGTAGTGACTCACAAAAAGTAATCGGTATCATCACCGCTTCCATGATTGTGTTCAGCGCTTATTTATCTTCACATGGAATGGAAGTACCACATTGGGCACATATTGAGCAGATAACAGATGCTGCCGGTAAAACCAAATTCGGTCATGTTCCGAACTGGATTCCTATTTCATGCTATACCTGTATTGGTCTTGGTACCATGATGGGTGGCTGGAGAATCGTAAAAACAATGGGAACCAAAATCACTAAAGTAACTCCTTTGGAAGGTGTTGCTGCAGAAACTGCCGGTGCCATTACTTTATATGGTGTATCTCAAGGTTTAGGTGTACCTGTAAGTACCACTCACACTATTGCGGGTTCTATCATGGGAGTGGGTATGACAAAGCGCCTTTCAGCTGTACGTTGGGGTGTATCTATCAACCTGCTTTGGGCATGGGTATTAACTATACCAGTAAGTGGTTTATTAGCCGCTCTCATCTATTTCATCCTGAAACTGATCAATCCCCTGGCCTAATCAGTTTTACAATATAAAAAAAGGCAGCCCCGAAAAGGGCTGCTTTTTTTATGTGTTTCTATGTAGTGTGGCAATAATTACGCATTTTTACTGTTGATATACAATAAAATAAACAAGATGAAAGGTATTATACTGGCAGGTGGTTCCGGAACCCGTTTACACCCGATCACCTTCGCCATCAGCAAGCAGATCATGCCGATTTACGACAAACCGATGATCTACTATCCACTTTCAACCCTTTTACTGGCTGGAATAAAAGAGATCCTGATCATTTCAACCCCACACGACCTGCCCCAATTCCAGCGACTTCTGGGAACAGGCGAACAACTGGGCTTGAAATTATCATATGCCGAACAAGCCATACCGAATGGACTCGCCCAGGCATTTGTAATAGGAGCCGATTTCATTGGAAAAGACAGCGTAGCACTGGTACTGGGAGATAATATTTTCTATGGCGCTGGCCTTGGCGAACAACTAGAGAAAAACACCCAACCAAATGGTGGCATCGTATACGCCTATCACGTAAGCGACCCTGAAAGATACGGGGTGGTTGAATTTGATAAGGCCAATAAGGTGATCTCTATTGAAGAGAAACCGGCAGTACCGAAAAGTAATTACGCTGTACCAGGACTTTATTTTTACGATAACGATGTGGTAACGATTGCGCGGGAATTAAAACCCAGTCCCAGGGGTGAATATGAAATTACGGATGTAAATAAAGAATATCTTCGCAGAGGAAAACTCAAAGTATCCATACTCGACCGTGGCACAGCCTGGTTAGATACAGGTACCTTTGATTCACTGATGCAGGCTTCACAATTTGTTCAGGTAATTGAACAAAGACAAGGAATAAAGATTGCCTGTATTGAAGAGATCGCTTACCGCAAAGGATTCATCAATGCAGCAGAATTGGAGAAGATGGCCCAGCCCCTATTGAAATCCGGATATGGCCAGTACCTTATGAACATCTTAAAAGGAAATTAAATTTCAAATCAGCAGTATTCATGAAGAAAATTCTCGTGACCGGTGGATGTGGTTATATTGGATCGCATACCATTGTGGACCTGGTGGAAAACGGATTCGAAGTAATATCGGTAGATAATAACTCCCGCTCTTCTTCCCGTATCCTTGAAGGTGTAGAAAAGATAACAGGTAAGAAAGTAAAGAATTACAAAGTTGACCTTTGTAATTTCGACGACACGTATGCTATCTTCCAGGAGAATGAAGATATCGCTGGCATCATTCACTTTGCAGCCTATAAAGCCGTTGGAGAATCTGTTGAACAACCGCTGATGTATTTCGTTCCTGTACTGTATATGGCAATCCCGATAAAACGCCAGTAACAGAAAGCACTCCTCCAAAACCTGCTGAATCTCCATATGGATATACCAAGCAGATGGGAGAACAAATCATCAATGAATACGCAAAAGCGAATAGCACCCGTTGCATATTACTCCGTTATTTCAATCCGGTTGGGGCACATCCTACTACTCTAATAGGTGAGTTACCGATTGGCAAACCAGCTAACCTGGTTCCTGCAATCACACAAACAGCCATTGGCAAATTACCATTGATGACTGTTTACGGAACAGATTATAATACACGTGACGGTTCTTGCGTACGCGACTTCATACATGTATGTGATATCGCACATGCACATACGCTGGCATTGCAGTTTCTTATTAATGGTAAAAATAAAAAGCGTTGTGAAGTATTCAATCTGGGAACAGGCAATGGGGTTACTGTACTGGAAGCTATCCAGGCTTTCGAAAAAGTAAGTGGTGTTAAATTGAATTATGTACTGGGACCACGCCGTCCGGGTGATGTAATTTCCATTTATGCCAATAACGACTATGCCCGCAGCAGTCTTGGATGGGATATTAAATTCGGTTTGGAAGATATGATGGCTACTGCCTGGAAATGGGAACAAAAGATCAAGAACGATCAGCAATTCTACCAGAGCAAAGCCACCGGATTAAACTAAATAATATGATGCTCTTTTTGAAAAATAGTATAGCGACCCTGTTTGTGGTCGCTTTTTTTTATGCCATAGAATTGGAGCCAAAAACATTATTGGATGGACAGATTACGATACTGTTACCAAAAGATTGGCGGCCGATGAGTGAATCGTTGATAAAGATAAAATACCCTGGAGCTCGTCCTCCGCAATATGTATATAGTGATATAAGTGGCGGAATCAGTTTAGCTATTACAGCCACCGATAGCAGGGCCACTCCCCAACAATTAGAGCAATACAAATCGGTATTAAAAGCACAGTTAGAGCAGGCCTATCCAGATGCCACCTGGGAAGGTGATGGTATGAAGATGGTAAATGGAAAGAAGCTGGGGTATTTCAAGTTGATGACCGATGCTGCAGATACGAGAATTTATAATCAGATGTTTTTTACTGATATGAAGGGGAAGTTATTATTGATGTCGTTTAATTGTGTGGAGAACAAATTGAAGCCCTGGCGGCCGGTAGCGGATTCGATTATGAATTCGTTGGTTGTGCGGGAGTAGTTGTTTTTTACAACCCGAGATGCCATCCTACCCCCCGGATGGCATCCTGGGTATAGGATGTCATCCACCCCCCAGGATGACATCCGGGGGGTAGGATGACATCTCCAGTTGTACCGATATTTTCCTTTACTTTGCAGCACCAAATTTTACCCATGTTAAAGGATATTCAACCTACAGGACAGAAAGACACCAGAAGCGGCTTTGGAGATGGTATTGCAGAAGCAGCCCGTACCAACCCCAACATCGTAGCCCTCACCGCCGACCTGGCTGGGTCCCTGAAACTCAATCAGTTCATCAAGGAAAATCCAGATAGATTCATCCAGTGCGGAATTGCTGAAGCGAATATGATCGGTGTAGCAGCTGGTCTTACTATCGGCGGAAAAATCCCTTTCACCACCACTTTCGCTAACTTCTCAACTGGAAGGGTGTATGACCAAATCCGTCAATCTGTTGCTTATTCAGGTAAAAATGTGAAAATATGTGCCTCTCACGCCGGACTTACCCTCGGCGAAGACGGTGCCACCCACCAAATATTGGAAGATATAGGTCTCATGAAGATGTTGCCTGGAATGACTGTGATAGTTCCTTGTGACTATGCACAAACCAAGGCTGCAACTATGGCCATTGCCGATTTTGAAGGTCCGGTTTATCTGCGTTTCGGTCGCCCGGTATGGCCTATTTTCACCAGCAACCTCCCCTTCGAAATAGGTAAAGCTCAGTTTTTCAGCGAAGGAACCGATGTTTCCATTTTCGCTTGCGGACATATGGTTTGGAAAGCCATTGAAGCTGGAAAAATCCTGGAAGAGAAAGGTATCAGCGTTGAAGTGGTAAACATTCATACCATCAAGCCACTCGATAGTGAAGCTGTAATCAATTCCATCAAAAAGACTAAATGTGCTGTTACGGCAGAAGAACATAATGTAATAGGCGGATTAGGTGATGCCATTGCTCAGGTAGCATCGAAGAACTTCCCTATTCCAATCGAATTTATTGGTACTCAGGATACTTTCGGCGAAAGCGGAACGCCAACCCAACTATTAACCAAATATGGTTT
>JBGAQE010000271.1:0-2150 GCA_044220885.1 Chitinophagaceae bacterium | reverse complement strand
CGTACAAATTTCAATCGTCATACTCGGTTTAACAATCCATTAGTGTCGATAGATGTGGTGGCAGCGACTACCATTCCGCATACTTGCGGGACGCTGTAGCTGGCTAAGCTTTAAAAAAAGAAAGGGATTTACTTTTTAGTAAATCCCTTTGTGGAGAGTATCGGGGTCGAACCGACGACCTCTTGCATGCCATGCAAGCGCTCTAGCCAACTGAGCTAACCCCCCAATTGAGGACTGCAAATATAGGGGTTTTGAGGAAAAAAACGGACCTGAAAATTGTCATTTATCTTGCCTTAGTCACCTTTATTAACAGGTACCACTTACCCCAAAACTTCCTTTTTGGTTCAGACTTATTTCCGGCGTAACTTTTACAATGATTCCCGGCCTGGTTATTAAGGCTCTGCTACAAATTGTCTCAAAATGAAAATCCGATACTACAGGCTACTCCTTGCTCTCTTCCTCTTTTGTCTGGGGTTCGTTAGTACCCTTGTCATAGTCACTTACAATAACATGAATAAGGCATTGCACGAAAGTGTGGATGTGTCGCAGTCCCTAAAATCTTTGCGGGCTTTAGAAGATATATCTCTTGGCATGCAGAATATTGAAACCGGATGCAGGGGATTCTTATTGACAGGTGAGAAGAAATTCCTGGAACCCTTCGAAAAAGGGCTTGCTAGCATTAAGACAGACACATTATCGCTTATGGATAATGTTGATGGGTTCCCCCAAAGGACTTCACAAAAATCGCAACTTCTTTCATTGGTCCGTCTTAATATTTCTATTGCAGAAGATTTGATAAAAGATAAACAAGCGAATAAAAGTGAAGAACTGATTTATTCAAATCTTTCAACCGGAAAGGACTTGATGGATTCTTTAAGGAACCTGATCATTTCAATGGAAAATGAAGATCGGGCTCGACTACAGATATCAAATGCAGCATCTAAAACGCAGGCATTACGCACTACGAACCTTTTTGTTTTCCTTGCCATAACTTTCATAATCTTATTGTTTATCATATTCTGGTTCCTTGGCAAAAGCTTTAAAAAGAGAAGAGATTCTGAGGAAGAAGCAAATTATCTCGCCAGCCTGGTTAACCAGACTTTTGACGCTATATTTTCTACCGATGAAAAGTTTGTAATAAAAAGCTGGAATAAGGCCGCCGAAAAAATGTATGGATTTAGTAAAGAGGAGGCAATTGGAAAGGCGCTTGATGAATTGATAAAACCAATTGTTACTGAAGAAAAGAGAATTCTCGCCTATAAGAATCTTGCGGAAAGTTTGCATCATACAGACGAATTCCATGTTTATAAAAAAGACGGCACCCGGTTTCCAATATGGGCTTCTGTTACCTCCTTACTGGATGAAAACAAAATAACTTCAGGATATATTCTTGTACATAAAGATATTTCTGAACGGAAGAAGCTGGAAGAACAATTGCTTCGTTTCACTGAAAAACTGGAGATAGAGGTTAAGGAGAAAACAAAGGAAATCACAGATGTTTTCGAAAGGGTGAGTGATGCCTTTTTCGCTTTAGATAAGAAATGGTTCTTTACCTATGCTAACAGGAAAGCAGAAGAGCTTTTCAATTTCCCAATTGGGCATTTCATTAACCGGAAAATGCTGGAAGTCTTCCCTGAATCTGTGAATACCCCGTTTTATCAGGCTGGAATCAAAGCATTAGAAAAGCAGGAAATGCAGTATATGGAAGTATATAGCACCAAGTTCCTGATTTGGCTTGAAGTGCATATCTATCCTTCAGATAATGGCCTCTCCATTTATCTCAGAAATATCACTGAAAGGAAAAAAGCGGAAACCGAACTGTTCTTAGCGCATCAAAGATTGACAAAACATATTGATAATACTCCATTAGCAATTGTAGAATGGGATGCGAATATGCTGATTAGCAGATGGAGTAAAAGAGCGGAAGATATTTTTGGTTGGACAAGTGAAGAGATGATGGGTAAGGATATCAGTAAAATGAAATTTGTATATGATGAAGATGCAGGAACTGTAGGTGATATTATCAATGGCCTCATGCGGGGAGATAAATCGGTTAACAGAAGCTTTAACCGGAACTATACAAAATCTGGTGAAGTAATACATTGTGAATGGTTCGCTTCCATATTAAAAAATGAGAATGATGAAATCAT
>JBGAQE010000072.1:0-18892 GCA_044220885.1 Chitinophagaceae bacterium | reverse complement strand
AAAAGAAAACCCTATTCAAGTGAATAGGGTTTTCTTTTTATAACTTTATTGATGCTATCAATGGGCTGAATCGGAATAGGGTTCATTTGGTTGCAAAGGTTGAGGCTCTCTTAGCTTTACCGGATTCCTTTTCTTATCCCTTTTTCTCATCCACATATTCAGCATTTCTACTCCAAATGAGAATGCCATGGCGAAATAGATATAGCCCTTATCAATATGACTTCCATGTATAGGTTCTAATCCTTCAAAGAAAAGACTAAATCCAACCATCAGCAAAAAGGCCAATGCCAGCATTTTCAATGTAGGATGGCGATGAATAAATGTCGAAATCCTGTCAGAGAAAAAGAACATTACTATCATAGCTATGATAACCGCTATAATCATTACAGTAACAATCTTTGCCAATCCAACGGCTGTAATGATACTATCGAAAGAGAAGACCATATCGATGATGATGATCTGTCCCATGATGGCAGCAAAAGAAGCATTGTTGGCTTTCACATCCAAAGTGCCTTCATCTCCTTCCAGTTTGTGATGGATTTCTTTTACAGTTTTATAGAGAAGGAAAAGACCTCCAATTAGCATAATGATATTCCGGAGGTTGAAACCAAAATGCTTATCGCCCCAGTTGATGGGTATTAATTCCCTGTTACCGTTCTTAACCAGCCATCCGACTGGCCTTCAACTTTTGTTTGTCGTTCAGGCGGCCCATCAAAATGGACACAAAAATCACATTGTCAATACCCAATACAATCTCAAGTATAGCCAAAGTGAACAAACTGATAACTGCGTCTACCGTAAATAATTCCTGCATTTTTTGAACTTAAGATGGGCAAAATTAAGGGTAAATGGCAAATACCTCCCTTTAAACAGTACCCAAAAGGGTGTTTTGGCACAATTTTTAGCCCCCTTTATGAGTTATTATTCATAATCCAAACAGTATCTATCGAATCCATTTGTACCCTTTGTTCCCACGAAAACCAAAAACCGTATACAAATGAAAAGGGTACTATTTATTTTTTCTATACTCCTGTCAATTCAGGCAGAAGCCCAATACAGCAATTTTATTGAGACAAGTTCCAGCATCAAGATCGGTGCAGGGTATACTCATGATTTTCCAGGGCTTAATGGTTATACCATTACAGGAGAGGTTACATTTCCATTTGCCCCTCATTTTGAAGGAGGTATTGGATTGAAAAAGATTGATTTGTCGGGTACACCAAGAACTTCCCAGGTTCAGGAATATACAAAAGCGAATACCCTCGATTTTAATTTATATTATGTGCCTATCCATACAGAAATTCATACTCTAAGATTTGGTCTGGGCTATGCATTCTCTGCCTATAAAATTCGTAGGTCTTATCCAGTATTTCCTAATACAGCCTCAGAAAAGCCAACAAGCTGGCCAATCCAGGATACAAAGAGTCGCACTTCTGGTGTAAATATTCTGGCAGAATACGAATATGAATTGCCTTCTTCTCCATTATCTCTTGGCTTAAGAGCCGCTTTATATAAGGCTTACGACAGAGTGAGTTTTGTTGGGGCGTATGTGGCGTATAGGCTGTGAAGCTAGTCGGGAGTCTTTAGTCGGGAGTCGGGAGTCGATAGTCCGGAAGTCGGGAAGACCGGAAGTCCAAAAGGAAATACAAATACAAGTAGGGAAGTATGGTAGTAGGGAAGTTAGGAAGGAAGAAATGAACTATTTAGTTTAAGATTTGACCAACCCTGAAGGGGTTGAATCATCGTATCCCCGAGTGCAACTCGGGGCACTGAGGCTGGGCTAGGAAGTCGGGAATCAATAGTCCAGAAGTCTTGAAGACCGGAAGTCCAAAAGGAAATACAAATACAAGTAGGGAAGTAAGGAAGTAGGGAAGTTAGGTAGTAGAATAGTCCGAAAGTCAATCAATTAATAAGATTATTCCATACCAGTTCTTTGTGCATTTAGTAACCTACCAACTTGTAGGCCCTTTGGAACATATTGAACTTTTGAACTTCTTCAACCCAACATTAAACTTAGAACCTCAATACCTTCCCCACAATCCCCGGTCCCTCATAAATAAACCCAGTCCACACCTGTATTAGAGAAGCCCCTGCATCAAGTTTGGCTTTTGCATCAGCAGCAGTGAAAATTCCCCCAGATGCAATGATTGGAATCTGACCATTTGTTTTTTGATGTATATAACGTCCCAGCTCAGTGGATCTATGTTGAACAGGCAAACCACTTAGTCCTCCTGTTTCCTTTATAACATTTTCTGTAGTAATCAGTCCTTCGCGACTGATGGTGGTATTGGAAGCAACAAGTCCATCGAGATGTATTTCCATTGCCAGATCTATAACATCATCTACCTGCGAAACAGTTAAGTCTGGAGCAATCTTTAGGAGAATCGGTTTCGGATGATGCTGTTGTTTGTTGATGGTTTGTAAATGGGATAATATTTTTCTTAACGCATCTTTTTCCTGCAATTCGCGAAGACCCGGTGTATTGGGAGAACTTACATTCACTACGAAGTAATCAACATATTCAAAAAGTTCCCGGAAGCAGATTTCATAATCCCTCCAGGCTTCTTCATTCAGGGTTACTTTGTTTTTGCCGATATTCCCTCCAATTATCAGTTTTATCTGGTTCTTTTTTTTGCTGTTGATCGATTCCTGTTCCGCTCTCCAATCTTTCAGTCGGGCAACAACAGCTTTCACCCCTTCATTATTAAAGCCCATCCTGTTTATCAGGGCCTTATCTTTCGGTAACCTGAAGATCCGCGGTTTCTCATTGCCTGGTTGTCCTAAAGGAGTAACCGTTCCTATTTCAACGGCTCCAAAACCCAGGGTTTGGAGTTCCCTTAAATAGGAGGCGTTCTTGTCGAACCCCGCTGCCAGCCCTACAACATTCGGGAATTCTATCCCCCAAACTTTTACCGCTTTGTTATTCAAGGGTTTCATCCATGCAGCCAACCATTTTCGGGTCAGTGACCACTGGCAAATGAATTTAAGGGCCGACATTGAGAAATGATGCACTTTCTCTGCATCAAAATTGAAAAGGAATTTTCTGATCAGCTGATACATAATAACGCGAAGATAAAACCTATTTCTACAATGGTTTTGTTGTTACAATTCTACCTGTTAACTTTGGTATACAAAGTTGCATAAACAACTAAATTTCCGAAACTCGGGAATTGGAGTTTAGGCAATTCTTAAGTCACCATTTAATTTCTACAAATGCAGGAAGCATATATCGTAGCTGGGTATCGTACAGCGGTAACAAAGGCGAAGAGAGGCGGATTTCGTTTTACCCGTCCCGACGACCTTGCCATAGAAGTGATAACAAAATTAGTGGCATCAATACCCGGACTGGATCCAAAGCAGGTCGATGATGTTATTGTAGGTAATGCCGTTCCGGAAGCTGAACAAGGTTTGCAGGTAGGAAGAATCATTGCTGCAAGGGCTTTGGGTATGGATGTGCCGGGTATGACAGTGAACAGGTATTGCGCATCCGGTTTAGAAACAATTGCTATTGCCGCTGCTAAGATCCGAATGGGTATGGCAGAATGTATTGTAGCTGGCGGAACTGAAAGTATGAGCATGGTACCAACAGCAGGATGGAAAACGGTTCCTGCTTATTCAATAGCGAAAGAGGCACCTGAATATTATTTGAATATGGGATTGACTGCAGAAGCAGTAGCAAAAGAGTATAAAGTTAGTCGTGAAGATCAGGATGCTTTTTCTTTACAATCTCATCAGAAAGCAATCAACGCTATTCAGAATGGATATTTCAAGTCAGGCATTTTGCCAATAACAGTGAATGAAGTTTATCTCGATGGTAAAAACAAAAAACAACAACGTTCTTTTGTTGTAGATACAGATGAAGGTCCAAGAGCTGATACAAGTTTGGATGTATTAGCAAAATTAAAACCTGCTTTTGCGGTAGGCGGCACCGTTACTGCCGGTAATGCTTCTCAAACATCGGATGGAGCAGCCTTTGTAGTGGTGATGAGTGAGCGTTTGATTAATTCGTTAAATCTGAAACCTATTGCCAGATTGGTAGGAACAGCTGTTGCAGGTGTAGATCCAAGACTGATGGGTATAGGGCCTGTTGCTGCTATTCCAAAAGTGTTGAAGCAAACAGGATTAAACTTATCACAGATAGACCTTATAGAGCTCAATGAAGCTTTTGCTTCTCAGGCTTTAGCGGTTACCCGTGAATTGGGACTGAATAGTGATGTGGTTAATATCAATGGCGGTGCAATTGCACTTGGTCATCCACTCGGATGTACAGGATGCAAACTGACTATTCAGGTAACCAATGATTTGAAAAGATTGAATAAGAAATATGGTGGGCGGTGGACAAGGGATAGCCGGAATTATAGAAAATATCTAATAAATCATTCGTTTTTTGAGATCCCCCTTTAAATAAGGGGGATTTTTTTTAGTGTATCTACCAAATTTTGAATGAAAAAATACGTTCTTGCTAAGTATCCCTACCTATGGCAGCATTTTTGATTCCATAAATGAAATTCAATAAGTCCATTCAAAAAGGACATCAGCCTACAAACTACCCAATATATGGACAGAAGAGAGTTCCTGCGTCTTAAAAAGACATCTACGGCTTTATCCGTTTCAGAGGAGAGTGTTCGTGGTGTGAATTCAGGATTAACTCCTTACGGAGGCAGTTGGACTACTAAAGAAGTGGCCCATCTTTTAAAGAGAACTATGTTTGGTGCTACTAAGCCCGATATAGATTATTTTAAGGCGATGACTGTTTCGCAAGCAGTGGATGCGCTTCTCAATGTACCCGCAACAGTTCCACCTCCTCCATTAAAAAATTATGATAATACCAGTATCGACCCTGCAGATCTGGATTATGGAGTGGCTCAAGGAACTACCTGGGTGAATACATACTCTACTGATGGTACAGCCAATGCAAGAAGAATAAATTCATTGAAAGCCTGGTGGACAGGACTGATGGTAAATCAGGGAAGAACAATCCAGGAAAAGATGACCCTTTTCTGGCATAACCATTTTTCTACAGAAGCAACCAGCTATGATAGAGGGGTTTATGGATATAATCACGTTAGCTTATTAAGACAAAGTGCCGTTGGGAATTTCAAGAAATTAGTTCGGGATATAACATTGGATATTGCCATGCTTCGTTACCTCAATGGGTATCTGAATACGGCTACAGCTCCAGATGAGAACTATGGAAGAGAACTACAGGAGCTATTCACACTCGGAAAAGAAAACAATCCTAACTAGGAAAAGAAAACAATCCAAACTATAATGAAGATGATGTAAAAGCAGCCGCAAGAGTATTGACCGGATGGGGAATCGATTTTAGTAATGATACCAGAAGGTTTGTATTGTCGCGTCACGATAAAACTAATAAACAGTTTTCTGCATTTTTTGGTAACACGGTTATAACTGGAAGAAACGATGCTGCTGCTGGTGATACCGAATTGGATGATTTGTTGAATATGATCTTCAACAAAAAGGTGGAAGTGTCTGAATTTATTGTCAGGAAATTGTACAGATGGTTCTGTTATTATACAATTGATGCCACAACAGAAACCAATGTAATTAAACCATTGGCACAGATATTCAGGGATAATAACTGGGAAGTAAAACCTGTGTTAGCAACATTATTAAAAAGCGAACACTTTTTTGATCCCCTGAACCAGGGTTGTTTAATTAAAAGTCCATTAGAACATGTTATAGGATGTTGCAGGGAATTTGGAATGAAATTTCCTGATCAGGTAACTGAGTATACAGATGCTTATAATATGTGGAATTTGCTGCGATTCTATACAACCATTCTGCAACAGAATCTGGGTGACCCACCAAATGTATCGGGATGGCCAGCCTATTATCAAACGCCTCAGTTTTATGAACTTTGGATAAATGCAGATACATTACCAAAGCGGAATCTTTTCACTGATGCAATGATCACGAATGGGTATACCCAAAATGGCAAGACTATTATCATCAATGCCGTTGATTTTACAAAATCATTGCCAAATCCGGCTGATCCAAATTTGCTTATTAATGATGCTCTGGATATCCTTTACAGGGTGCCATTATCTGATGCATCAAAGCTTACGATAAAGCAACAGATTTTATTGAGTAACCAGACACAGGATTTTTATTGGACCAATGCATGGAATGCTTATCTGGCGAATCCAAATGATGCGGCAGCTTATAATATTGTAAATACAAGACTTAAATCTTTGTATAAATATTTAATGAACCTCGCTGAATACCAACTTGCATAAAGTAGAAAAACCATTCTTATGAAGCGTAGAGACTTTTTTAAACAGACCCTTCCTGCAGCAGTAACACTACCTGCTGTACTTAACGGGTTTTCTGTAAAGGCCTATACCGGCAGTTCGGCATTGGTTCAATCCCTCTTAGGAAATACGACCGATACTGACAAGGTTTTAGTACTGATTCAACTTAATGGAGGTAATGACGGATTGAATATGGTCATTCCCATTGAGTATTATGGTCAGTATTATAATGCCCGACCCAACGTTGCTATCCCTTTAAACAAAGTGCTTACTCTAACTAGTACAGCAAAAACCGGCTTACATCCAAGTATGACCGGCTTGCAGAGTTTGTATAATGAAGGTAAGATGGCAGTAGTTCAAGCTGTTGGTTACCCTTCTCCCAATTTTTCCCATTTCCGCGCAACAGATATTTGGATGACAGCTTCAGATTCGGAGCAGGTATTGAATAGTGGTTGGGCCGGACGTTATTTGGGGGTGGAATATCCAAACTATCCTAACGGATATCCTAATTCGCAGATGCCTGATCCTTTGGCGATTCAGATTGGATCGATTACTTCATTGGCCTTGCAAGGTCCTTCTGTAAGTATGGGCATGAGCATTAGTGACCCTACAAGTTTCTATAATTTCCTGAATGGGGTACAGGATCCTGTTCCAGATACTCCATGGGGTAAGGAATTGAAATATGTGCGTTTAGTGGCACAACAAACGCAACAATATACCACAGTAATAAGGGCTGCTTTTAATTCAGTTACCACTCAGGGTACTTATCCTGGCAACAATGATCTTGCTGCTCAGTTGAAAATCGTTGCCCGTTTGGTGAAAGGTGGGTTGAAAACAAGAGTTTATATGGTAAGTACCGGAGGTTTTGATACCCATTCAGACCAGGTGAATTCTATTGACCCTACTGTTGGTAACCATGCAAAACTGATGGCAAAGGTTTCTGATTCCATCAAAGCGTTTATGGATGATTTGAAAGGCTTAGGTGTTGATGACAGGGTAATAGGTATGACATTCTCTGAATTTGGCAGAAGGATAAAGTCCAATTCAAGTTTTGGTACAGACCATGGGGCAGCTGCTCCGGTAATTGTGTTCGGTAAGAACGTAAAATCAGGCATTGTTGGAAATAATCCCCTGATTCCTTCCAGTGTTTCAGTAAACGATAATATTCCTTTTCAATATGATTTCAGAAGTGTGTATGCTTCCATTTTAAAGCAATGGTTCTGTGTAAATGCCACAGATCTTCAGACTATCTTATTGAAAAACTTTCAGGAGCTGCCACTTTGTACAAATGGCGCCTGTGGAAGTACCGGTTTGGAAGATATTATCAGAGGGTCTGGAGATGAATTGATCATCAATTATCCAAACCCTTTTGTTGAAAGTACGGCCATCACTTTTAAAACAAAGGGTGGACATACATTAATTCAGGTGATTGATACTCTTGGCAGGGTTATCAGAACCCTGACTGATAAGGAATATGTGCCTGGAACTTATACAGTGCGATTTGAAAGCGTGGGGCTTCCATTAGGGGTCTATTATGCACGTTTACAGAATGGCAGCCTTCAGCAAGTAAGGGCCATGCTGAAAACCCGATAAAATTGATTTTTCTTAATTTTTCTGTATCCCCTGTATTTGTACAGGGGCTTTTTTTTTCGGTTGGTCAATATGTTTTATATTGCTGCTTGACAAATGTCAAAAAACCAGCACTGGAACTGTTTATTTCTTGATAGCTACACATGATAAAAGTATTTGTTACTGACGACCACGAACTGTACCTGGAAGGGGTATGCTTGCTGCTTAATAAGCAGGAGGGAATATCTGTTGTGGGCCACTGCCTAAGTGGAAAGGAATTGCTGCAGCGATTGCCTGTTACCGATATCGATATACTTTTATTGGATGTACACCTTCCGGATATGGAAGAAGAGGAGCTCATCATTTCTATTCGTCAAATAAAGCCCGAAATAAAGATACTCTACCTTACAATGATGAGGGGCACCCGTTATATCCATAAATTGATAAAATACGGAGTTCAGGGGTACCTGCTTAAAAACGCCGGTATTGAAGAGTTGAAAAATGCATTGCTTACTATTGGGAATGGCGGACAATACTTCAGCAAAGAAGTTAATATAACCGACGCAGATACCGATTTCAGAAATACAATTACTATTGAGGATAAACAGGTCAACGAAATCTTGTCGAAAAGAGAAATTGAAATCCTCAAACTGATATGTAAGGAATTCAGTAACGCTGAAATAGCAGAAAAACTTTTCCTGAGTATCAGTACGGTGGAAACACATCGGAAAAACCTGATTGCGAAACTGGGAGTTAATAACACTGTGGGACTTGTGAAGTTTGCTATAAAGAATAATATTATCGATTAGTACTTGCCCTGCCGGGTTATGTATAAAATAACAGGAAAGCAGGTGAAAAAATTTCTTCCCTTCGTATTGATTTTTATGAGTTTCAGGAGCCCGCTTCCTGATACTACCTATCTCAAATCACTTTATGATCATTGTCTGGATTTTGATGAAAGCAAAAGGGACTCTCTTCCTTTCTATATCGACTACATTGATAAGAATGCAAAGTTGATTTCATTTGTAAAAGGGGATGTTCTTACGCTTAGGCTAAGAGGCCTTAACGAAGAATTGCATTCTGATTTTTCAAAAGCTTTGGAATATTACTTGCTTTCATTAGAGGCCGCCCGTAAGCTTGATGAGAGGGTTTATGAAACAACAGCCCTGAGCGATATTGCTATAATATATTCTCTTATTCAACAACCCGTATTGGCTAAGAAGTATTATTTACAATGTGCCCAATTAGCAGAAAGGACAAATGAGATAAACTCGCTGGGTACATCATACAATAATCTGGGCATTATTTATAACCAATTGGGTGATCACGACAGTGCTTTAATTTTCCTGAATAAAGCGCTGTCTGTTTATGCCGACAATGGAATTGTTGTTGACCACTCGAATACGCTTAATAATATTGGAAATGCTTATTTTAAAAAGGGCGAGTTTACAAAGGCGCTAACTTACTTTCAGCAAAATTATATAAAGCATGTTGCAGCATCCGAACCTGAAGCTGTTGAATGGGTAGATCACCTTAATTTGGCTGACACATATATTGAATTGAAACAGTACCAGCGGGCAACTATTCATGCTGATAGTGCACTACTGATTGCCCGAAACCTGAAGGCAGATAGCAAGATATCTGATAGTTATTCTATCCTGGCGAAATTATATGCCCGTCAGCATAAATTCGAAAAAGCCTATGGGTATATGACCAAATGGTATCAGTTGGACACAGCACTTATAAACGGCTCAACCCAAAACACGATTGCTGAATTGCAGGAACGCTTTAACCTTAAGGAAAGGGAAGCTGAGAATGTATTACTGATGACTCAAATTGAAAAGGAGAGATATAAAAGCAGGAGTGCCATCATTTTATCAATTGCATTAGGTATTACCGGATTGCTTATTGCATTGGCTTTGGCCATAAACCGAAATGCCAACAAAAGACTTCAAAAAAGAATGACCTTATTGTGCGACAGAATGAACGTTTGGAAGAACTGAATTTTGAAAAGAATTCATTGATCGGAATAGTATCGCACGATTTGAGCACCCCTTTTGCAACAATCAAAATGTGGAGCCAGGTGTTAGAGGCACAACCAGAAAAAAATAACGAAGAACAGGTCAAGGCAATTGACAGGATACTCAAAGCATCAGAGCATGGGCAAAAATTAATTCAGAGAATTCTGGATGTAGAAAAGGCTGATATAGGTACCCATCATCTACAACTCGAAACAATTGATGCTGCAAGTTTACTGGCTGCTGTTGTTGACAATCTTTCATTAGCAGCTACAAAAAAGCAACAGCAAATTATTTTTAACCTTCCAAAGACCGCTGTTATTATACTTTCCGACAAACAATTGCTTTACAGGGTTTTTGAAAACCTGTTGAGTAATTCTATCAAGTATTCGGCAGAAGGTAAAAGAATATGGATAAACCTGACAGAGGATAATGAATCTGTTTCAGTGCATTTTGAGGATGAAGGAGTTGGTATTCCGGCAGATGAAATCCCCTACTTGTTCACCAAATACAGTAAAATTTCATCAAAACCAACAGCCGGTGAATTGTCTACCGGCTTAGGCTTGTCCATTGTTAAACGTATTGCTGAAGAGTTGAATGGAAAATTAAGTTGCACTAGCCAGGAAGGAATTGGTACCACCTTTACCGTTCAGCTACCTAAATAAAGGATTTGGTATGCTGGAACTAAATCCTATATTTGCAACATAGTAGCAAAAATTGCTTTATCAACCTCACATAAGAAAAGTACTGGGCGGGTTTCTTCTGCTGATATTCGTTTTCAGTAGTGTGCCCAGAATTTTCCTTCATGAAACATTTTCTCAGCACAAGCTGGTAAGCAAAACAGTATCATCCGATATTCCTGCTTATCAGAATGACCATTCGGGAGTGAGTTGTAATTGTGACTCTGTTTTGATGCAGTCTGTTTTTGTTATTGCAGATACTGCAAACGAGTCTTTAACTGAACTTCTATTTCCCCGGCAACTTCCAGGATATGGGGCTGAAAACCTTTTCCTTTTTTCTTTTCAACAATTCTCTCTCAGAGGACCACCCGTTGTTTAATGTCATTGCTATGGAAACGTACGCTTCCATAGTAAAGGCCTGGTAATAAAAATTCAGGCTGAATCGGGTATTCCTTTTTACTTACTGCTTTTTTGTATTTGAAGTCCGGATGTAGACTCTGCATTTTAGCAGTTCTCAAATCAGATTGAAATGAAAAAAACTGTCTTTCTTTTAGTTATATTGATTCAATGTACTTTATTGTCATTTACTTCCTATTCACAGGATGCGAGTCTTGAGTATAATGCTGCCGCAGAAAAAAATGCATTTACAGGAAAGGTGATTGATGAAAAGACCAAAGAGCCATTGGTGGGCGCTTCACTTTTTTTTACTGATTTAAAAATGGGAGCGGTAACAAATACTCAGGGATTGTTTGTTATCAATAATATTCCTCAGGGAAAACATTTATTAGAGATTTCTTTTATAGGCTACGCCACCCAAACTGAATACATCCAGATAAATGGTGACCTGCAAAGGAATTTCTCCTTAAGTGCTTCTGTATTGGAGAATAATGAAGTGATTGTAACGGGAGTTAGTGCCGCCACACAGGCAAGACGTAGTCCAACCCCTGTAGCCATTATAAAAAAACAGGATCTCATAAAAGTAACTGCCACCAACCTTATTGACTTGCTGAGTCATAAGCCGGGTATTTCACAGATAAGTACTGGTCCTGCAATATCAAAACCTGTTATAAGGGGGCTTGGCTATAATAGGGTAGTGGTTTTGAATGATGGCATTCGACAGGAAGGGCAGCAATGGGGTGATGAGCATGGTATTGAGATTGATGAGTATAGTGTACAGAAAGTGGAGATATTAAAAGGCCCTGCTTCCCTTATGTATGGAAGTGATGCTATGGCTGGTGTGATAAATATATTCACAAACGTTCCGGTTGCTCAGGGTACATGGAAAGCAAGTATCGTTAGTAATTATCAAACCAATAACCGTCTTAGGGGTACAGGTATTAATATTGGTGGTTATGGAGTCAAGGGCTTTAACTGGAATGTTTACGGAACATTAAAAGCAGCTGCTGATTATACAAATAAATATGACGGCAGGGTATATAATTCAAAATTCAAGGAAGCTGATTTTGGCGGATATATGGGATGGAATGGATCCTGGGGATATAGCCATTTGGTATTTAGTCAGTATGATATGAAGACTGGAATAGTAGAAGGGGAGCGTGATAATGATGGGAAGTTCATAAAACCGTTACCTGGAGGGGGTGAGGCCCTTGCTGCAGATGCAGATTTTAATTCCATTACCCCTCAAATTCCCTGGCAGAATATAGTACACCGAAAAATAGTAAGCGATAATAGTTTTCGTGCAGGAGAGGGTCGTTTGAGTATGGTTCTGGGTTATCAGAATAATCAACGTACCGAATACGGCAATATAGATGACCCTAATGAAAAAGAACTGTTTTTTGATCTTGGAACTGTAACCTATAATATAGCCTACCACTTTAAAGAAAAGAATCATTGGAATAGTTCAATAGGGATCAGCGGTATGTCGCAAATAAATAAGAACAAAGGAGCCGAAGTATTAATACCAGAATACCAGCTTTTTGATATCGGAGGATTCTATTTCCTTCAAAGGTCGTTTGATAAGATTACACTTAGTGGAGGACTCCGTTTTGATAGCCGTTCATTGAATTCGAAGGAATTGATGGAAGGACTGGATGTAAAGTTTGCTGGATTTAAAAAGCAATATTCCAATTTTTCGGGAAGTGCCGGTTTGAGTTATCTGGCTTCAAAACAAGTGATATTGAAGTTCAATATTGCAAGAGGGTATCGGGCTCCTTCCATTGCGGAGCTGGCAAGTAATGGAACACATGAAGGCACGAATAGGTACGAGTATGGAGACGAACAATTGAAATCTGAAACCAGTTTGCAATTGGATGGCGGGTTGGAGTGGACGACTGACCATCTATCCTTCAGTGCCAGTTTGTTTTATAATAGTATCAGCAATTTCATCTTCTATAATAAGCTGGCTTCGTTATCTGGTGGTGATTCATTGGTAGATGTTGATGGAGATTTGATCACAGCATTCAAGTTCAGTCAGCAGAATGCAGTGCTTAGCGGTGCAGAGTTCACATTGGATATCCATCCGCATCCTTTAGACTGGCTTCATTTTGAAAACACATTTTCATTCGTAAATGGAAGGTTTCGTAAAGAGTTAGAAGGGTCTAGGAATATTCCTTTTGTTCCAGCGGCAAGATTGCTTTCAGATATAAGAGGCGATTTTTTCCCCAAAGGAAAAACAATCAGGAACTTGTTTGTAAAGTTGGAATTGGAACAGACTTTTGCGCAGCAACATCCATTCACAGGATATAATACAGAGACTGCTACTCCATCATATACTCTGATACATGCAGGAGCCGGAGTTGATATAGTTTCAAAAGGGAAGACCTTGCTAAGTGTTTATCTTACTGGTACAAATCTTGGTGATGTTGCTTATCAAAACCATCTGAACCGTTTGAAATATGCAGCGGTGAATAATGCAACCGGAAGAATCGGTGTATTTAATATGGGAAGGAATTTCAGTTTTAAAATCAATATCCCATTGTCTGGTAATTTGGGGAAAGCCGGTTAATAAGATACACATAATAATTTTTAAAACTGTCCGTTATAAGTATAGTCTTACTAACCCATTTATTATAAGACTGAAAGCCCTGATGATTTCATCAGGGCTTTCTTCTTTGTTGTACTTTTGTGTTTCAACCTCAAATATGGAACTTTCAATTACAACGCCTGCATTATTATTTCCTGCAATTTCTTTATTGATGCTGGCCTATACCAATCGCTTTCTCGCGTTAGCCAGTCTGATAAGGAACCTTCATGATAAATATAAAAAGGATGAAGCCCAGAAACATATCATTGAGCAGTTAAAGAATCTTCGGGCCAGAATACGAATGATTAGATCTATGCAGGCCTTCGGTGTTTTGAGTTTCCTTTTCTGTGTAGTTTGTATGTTTTGTGTTTTCCGCGGATGGCCTCAGGCCAGTTATATTGTGTTTGCAATAAGCATCGTATGCTTTATAATATCATTGATACTTTCACTTATGGAAATAAGTTTGAGTACAAGAGCTCTTGAACTTGAGTTGAGTGATATGGAAGAGTTGAGCCGCACTGGCTTCTTCTCAGAAATTCTAAGAACCAAGGATGAATAAGATAGCACCTATCTTATAGGTTCAGCCACTTCTTTTTTATAGTCGGGATTATAACTTACAAAGAAGTAGAGATATATTACACGACTTAATCGCATCAGCCAGGGTTGTAAGAATATAAGCAGGAATATATTTGTTCCCATCCACCAGAAAAAACGGGCATCCTTTGTGCTCATACCTATTAATACGTACCACGCAACAAAAGAGGCAACAGACAAGGCAACAGAAAGTGCATAGCTAACATATCCCGTACCATACCAAAAACCCACTTCTAATTCATAAGGCTGATTGCATTCGCAGCATTTCTTAGGCATATCAAATACCTTTTTCAATTGCCAGGGATTATTATTGTTGAACATGGGACCTCTGCGGCATCTTGGACATTTCATTGTAAGGATGCTCCAGAGGTAGTTCGGTTTTGATGCAGCACTCATAAGCTGCAAATTTACTGTTTTAGGGCGAGACAGTTGTGATGAAAGTCACTTTGATTTGCCTAAAGCTTAAGGCCTAGGGCTTAAGGCTTACTCCTGTCTTTGAATACGAAGTATAGTGCGCTAAAAGGGAAACTGTAATACCCCTTTACGAAGAATAATATTTTGTATTCGAAGACAGAAATGTGCCTTAGGCCCTAGGCCTTAAGCTTTAGGCATCCAGCATCTAGCATCCAGCATTCAGCCTAAAAAGCATCAAGCATTCTGCAATAGATGCTTCCTCTTCTCTCCAATCTGCTGCCTCCACATGGCGAAGTATAATCCTTTTTCATGTAACAGGCTTTCGTGTGTACCTGTTTCCACTACTTCACCTTGCTCTAATACATAAATGCGATCGGCATGCATGATGGTAGAAAGACGGTGAGCTATGAGTATAGTGATTTGTTCACTTAAAGATGAAATAGATTTAATAGTATTGGTGATGTCTTCTTCTGTAATTGAATCAAGAGAAGAAGTGGCTTCATCAAATATCAGGAGCTTCGGCTTACGAAGAAGGGCGCGTGCTATAGACAGACGCTGCTTCTCTCCACCAGATAATTTCAATCCTCCTTCACCAATCATAGTATCAAGTCCTTTTTCAGCCCTGCTCAATAATTTCTGGCAACTGGCTTTAGTCAGTACATCAACAAGGTCTTCCTCTGTTGCTTGTGGATTTACAAACATCAGGTTCTCTTTTATAGTACCAGAGAATAATTGTGTATCCTGAGTTACAAAGCCAATTTGGTTACGCAGGTCTTCAAAATTGATGGAGTTTTCATCCAGCCCATTATACATGATTTGTCCTTCTTGTGGACGATATAAACCCACCAGCAATTTCATCAATGTAGTTTTTCCTGAACCCGATGGTCCAACAAAAGCAATTGTTTCACCTGTTTTTGCACTAAAGCTGATCTTGTCGATAGCTTTCTGGCTGGCGGTTTGATGTTTGAACCCAACTTCCTGAAACTCCAATGTTTTCACATCTCCCAAATGTTTTGGTTCAGCAGGCTGAGGTTCTGGCGCTTTAGACATCAGATTCTGGAAATTATTCAATGAGGCTTCTGCTTCCCTGTATGATAAAAGGATGTTGCCAATTTCTTGTAAAGGGCCAAATACGAAGAAAGAGAAGATCTGCATCGTCACCAGTTGACCTGCATCCATTGTTTTGTGGAATATAAGCATCATCAAAATGAATAGAATCACCTGACGCAGCGTGTTTACAAATGTCCCTTGTATGAAACTGATACTACGTATCCGTTTCACTTTTGTAAGTTCAAGTCCTAATATCTTGTAGGTATTCTTATTCAAACGACCTACTTCCTGATTGGTGAGCCCAAGACTTTTTACCAATTCAATATTGCGTAAAGATTCAGTGGTGGATCCCGCCAGTGCAGTTGTTTGACCAACTATATTTTTTTGTATGATCTTAATTTTTTTACTCAGCAGATTTGTGATAACTGAAAGCAGGAAGATGCCTAACAGGTAAACAAAGGGGATATACCAACTGATATACAATGCGGCATAAACAAAAACAAAACCTATTCCTACAATGATGCTGAAAAGTAAGTTGATGCCGTAATTCATGAATTTCTCCACATCTGTCCGAACCTTGGTAAGAATGGAAAGCGTTTCTCCACTTCGCTGGTCTTCAAACTCCTGATACGGTAGCTTCATGGCATGTTGTAATCCATCTGTAAATACCTTTGCCCCGAATTTCTGTATGATCACATTCAGGAAATAATCCTGAAAATTCTTAGCTATGCGACTGATCATAGCAACAGAAATGGAAGCAATGACTAACCATACTATTCCATATAACATATCCGACTTGCCGGTCTTATTGGTATATGACTTGACTACTGTATAGAAATCACCTTTGTCTAAACTATTACCTTCCGATTGGTGATAGTTTGCCAAATTGATCATCTTGCCAAAAATGATCGGATCAATTAATGAGAAGCCCGTATTTAAGGCTGCTAAAACAATAGTAAGTACCACCAGCCATTTATAGGGCTTCAGATAATGCAGTAATATTTTCATACAAAAAACTAAGTCTAGATTAGGAAGCAGTTAATGAAAGAGTCTTATGGCAAATTCCGTACAAGTTCGGGAAAAGTGACGAGATGGCATGGAGACGCTCAAGGCTGAAGGCCTAAGGCTTAAGGCTGGATGCTGGATGCTTTAACCGGCCCAGCCGTCGCGGTCGAGACTGCGGTATTGGATGGCTTCTGCCAAGTGTTGGGGTAAGATGTCGACTTGTTGGTCTAAATCGGCGATGGTACGGCTGACTTTTAAAATCCTGTCATAAGCCCTGGCTGATAGGTTCAGCTTGTTCATGGCAGCTTTGAGCAGGTTTTGTCCGGCAGGATTAATCTGGCAGATTTCTTTTAATAACCGGCTGCTCATCTGAGCATTACAATAAATACCGGGATGATCCTTATATCGTTCTGCCTGTATTTCCCTTGCTTTTATAACCCTTTCCCTGATGGTGGTGGAATCTTCCCCTTTTTTCTGAGATGAGAGTTCGGAGAAAGCCACAGGAGTAACTTCAACATGCAAGTCGATTCTGTCGAGTAAGGGACCTGAAATCTTGTTTAGGTATTTCTGAACTCCGCCTGGCGGACAAGTGCATTCTTTTTCCGGGTGGTTATAGAAGCCACAGGGACATGGGTTCATAGATGCGATAAGCATGAAGGAGGCAGGAAAATCAACCGCCACTCTGGCTCTTGAAATTGTCACTTTTCTTTCTTCCATAGGTTGTCGCATCACTTCCAATGCGGTTCGTTTGAATTCCGGAAGTTCATCGAGAAATAACACACCATTATGTGCCAATGAAATTTCACCGGGTTGGGGTATGCCCCCGCCGCCAACAAGCGCGGCGTCTGAAACCGTATGGTGCGGGCTCCTGAAAGGACGTTTACAAACCAGGTGAGCGTTTTCCGGAAGCTTTCCGGCAACACTGTGAATCTTGGTTGTCTCTAATGCTTCGTGGAGGGTTAAAGGTGGTAAGATGGTGGGTAATCTTTTTGCTAACATGGTTTTTCCGGCACCGGGCGGACCAATGAGGATGGCATTATGTCCGCCCGCAGCCGCTATCTCCAACGCCCTCTTAATATTTTCCTGTCCCTTCACTTCATTGAAATCGAATTCGAAATTATTCTGCGAAAGGGAAAACTCTTCTCTGGTATTCACTTCAACAGGTTGTAATGTTGAAGGGTTACGTAGGAATTCAATCACTTCTCTGATATGAGAAACGCCATAAACTTCCAGGTTGTTCACCATTCCCGCTTCGCGGCTATTGGCTTTTGGGATGATGATGCCTTTGTATCCTTCACGACGAGCAGTGATTGCCATTGGCAATGTGCCTTTGATGGGAAGTATGGTACCATCAAGACTTAATTCTCCCATTATTATATATTCATCCAGTGGAACAACATTTCCCAATTGTTCACTTGCAGCAATTGTTCCTATTGCAATTGGAAGATCGAAAGCAGTTCCTGTTTTTCGTATATCCGCCGGCGCAAGATTCACTACCAGTTTGAATCTTGGCATACTATACCCATTGCTTTTTACGGCACTTTCCACCCTCTGCAGACTTTCTTTAACTGCATTATCAGGTAGTCCCACAATGAAATAATGATTCCCCGACAGCACATTCACTTCAACAGTTATCGTAACTGCATCAACACCATACACCGCACTTCCAAACGTCTTGATAAGCATGATGTGAAAATAGTAAGTACCTGAAATAATTTGGGGCTGGCACAACTGGTTGTGCGAAGAAGTGGTTGTGCGGAATGCTGGATGCTAGATGCTGGAGGCTTGATGCTTTTTGCCTAAAGCTTAAGGCCTGGGCCTAAGGCTTTTTCAGGCTTCGAGTACGGCGTTGTGTGCGTTGAATGAAGAGTTAGAATTTGAATCGTGATTTATGGTATAATTGAAAAATTCAGGAAGGTGCGTGAAGACACGCACCTTAGCGGACAGGGAGTTTCGACAGGGGAACAACTTCATACCTATTTTGTCCACTAAACTTCGAAAGCGAAGACCACTCTCACGCTGAGGTGCGTGTCTCCACGCACCTCAACATATCATGGTAAAAAAACTAAAATTAAAATCGAAGAATAAATTCCATAACCGAAGACAGGAACTAAGCCTTAGGCCCTAGGCCTTAAGCTTTAGGCAAAAGCATCACGCTTTCTCAAACAATAACTTCACATTAGGATCAACCACAATCTTCACCGGCGCTTCACTCATCGGTAAATTGAACTTGGTTTCTTTGTCTTTGATTTGTATCGACTTTGTGATTATACCATCTTCTGATCCCCCAACTATTTGTAATTC
>JBGAQE010000071.1:0-22608 GCA_044220885.1 Chitinophagaceae bacterium | reverse complement strand
AGTGGATATCACCATTCGTTCTTTACTTGAATTTGCTCCGAATCATCAGTTGCGGACTACCACAAGATTAGAAGCCTCCAAAGCCATTGATAAATGTTCGGTGACCATTTTACAAACAGATATTACTCCTCAGATCATGGATAGCATTACTGCGTCTGTGAACAGCTATTGCACCGTATTTGACCAATTTGTACAAGCCATTAATAACAATAGCCTGCTTACCAACTGGCGTGCTGGTGGAAGCAGGGTAATGCCAGTAAGCAGCTATGGCTTTCTTAATCTCAATCCTATACTCTGGAGAATCGGTCGCTTTAATACTAACAAAGACACCTTACTTTTTTCAGTGGGGTTCAGTGGTACTCCGCAATTTTCATCCGACAGTCTTCGCTTAGTGAAAAAATCGCCATTACCACCTTTATCCACCACTGCTCCTACAGGAGGCATCAGTACCTATCTGAATACCGTTTATGACTATACATTTTTCAACAAGCTTTTGAATGATAGCTTGAGGAACAAACCCTTTGAAGTAGAAGGCCGCACTTTTGTAATAAAGGATATAAAAATAGGGGGCACTAATGAGGGTAAGATAAGCGTGGATGTGGCTTTCACCGGCAATCGTTCCGGGGTATTGCACCTCAGTGGTACTCCAAAGCTGGATTCCATTAACCAGGTGATTTCGATGCCAGATATCAATTTTTCTATTGATACCAAAGACATGTTGGTCAATATCGGAAAGGCGCTTTTCCGGAAAAAGATCCTGAAAGAGTTGAAAAACCAGTCTGTACTCGATCTGGCGGCCTTGATCCAGAAAAACAGGGCCCAAATAGAGGCGAGATTCAACCAACCCCTCAATGAGTGGATGAGAACCCAGGGGAAATTATACGACATACGACTCATAGGTCTTCTTCCTCAGAAAGAATATGTTCAGGTTCAGGCATTTATAAAAGCCGACCTGAGCCTTGTGGCAAGTCCGCCTGCCTCTCTCCTAAAGGGTTTTTAGAGGGAATAATATCGACTTATAAGCAACCGGAGTAAACCAACGGCCGTATTATTATCAATCTACCGGGAAAAATTGTATTTTTTGAGCCGTCGGTACCGCCAAAACCAACACCCTTGCTGACAGATAACTCAAAAATAAGCCTGCTATTGCAAGGTTGCCGTCAGAACGACCGCAACAGCCAGAAGGAATTGTATTACCTTCTGAGGGGCTTTGCATTGAAGATCTGTTACCGCTATGCCAACAGGAATGAGGAGTCGGAAGAAATGATGCATGAGGCATTTGTGAAACTATTCAAGAATATCCACCTCTTTGATGAGTTCCGCCAAACTGACCTTCTGTTATCATTGAAGGGTTGTTTTAAAAGAATTCTGGTTAATACCTGTATTGATCATTTCAGGAAAAAACAATCTTCTGTGAATGGTCATACCTTATCCCATGAATCCGAAAATATTGCAGATGCCGGTGAAAATGGATTGGATGTGTTATCGTATAAGGAAATCATACAAGCCATTAAACTTTTATCACCTTCATACAGAACAGTATTCAACTTATTTGTGATAGAAGGATTGAGCCATGATGAGATTTCGAAAAAACTGGGCATTTCAGTAGGTGCATCAAAATCCAATTTGTCAAAAGCACGCGACAACCTTAGAAAACTATTATTAAACAAATCGAAGTACAACGCATATGTATCCCCTTTCTGATAAAGACCTTGACCGTTTAAGCCGCGAGGCAGCAGAGCAATTTGCTGTGGAGCCGCATGCTTCGGACTGGGACCAGTTGGCCTCCAAGCTGGAAAAAGAACTGCCTGTGCAGAAGGATGATAAAAAACGCAGGGCCCTTTGGCTTCTGTTGATTTTATTACTCACCTGTGGGGGTGGATTATTCTGGCTATTAGCCGATACGGGAACACCTACAAATACCATTGCCACAACTACTACCGCATCGCAAGAAACTGTTGCAAATAATTCATCATCAAAAGAATCTGCCAACTCAACTGATAACACTAATATATCTGCAGATAAGGAAATCAATAAGAACAGCACCTCTGAGTCCAAATCAATTACTGCTGCCACAAAAGAACCTTCAGCTTCTAATTCAACTGAAAACTCAGTAACACCAACAACTACTAGTGGTAATAAATCAATATTATCTTCTTCCGAAAAAACTAAAAAAGAAAGCCCTCAAAAGCAAATTTTCTCAGGAAATCAAGAACAACTTGCCGTTAATAAGAAAAAGGCTTCGTTTGTTCCTGTTAGCACCCTGGCAAATAATAGCAGGAAAATTTCTGAGAAGAAAAAAACAACTAATGCAGTAACAACTGACAATGATATTGTAAAAAACAATTCTGCAGCCGCTGCAACGAATAACAATAGCAATGATAAGAGTATAATTGTTTCACCACCAGTTACCGATGCTGCTGTTGCAGATGAAAATAAATCTGTTGCAATTGTACCTCCTATAACTGCGGAAAAAACAATTACTCCTAATACAGCAAAAGATACAGCCGCTACAAATACAATAGCAAGTACAAATAAAAAAGCTCCAGCTAAAAAAGGTAATCCTTCTCAAAAAGGCTTATCCATTGGAGTATTAGGAGGATTTGACTATAGTCGTGTTAACAATACAGCTGATAATAAACCGGATACAATGTCGGCCTCCAGGTTTCTTATGAACTAACAAAACGCTGGTCGTTTAACACAGGATTTATTCTGACTAAAAAGAATTATACTGCTGTTGGAAAAGATTTCCATCCACCAAAACATTACTGGACAACTTATATAGCCCTTGATGATGTGGAGGGCAATTGCCAGATGTGGGATATACCATTAAATATTCGCTATAACCTCACTACTTCAAAAACCAAATGGTTTATCAATACTGGATTCTCGACCTATATAATGCGGAAACAGTATTACAACTATTACTACACAGTAAACAATACAGCACGGGAGAAAGATTGGAGTATGAACTCACAAACCAACTATTGGTTTAATGTATTGAATGTTTCTGCAGGTGTTGAGAAACAATTGAACCGATCCTGGTCTATTCAAGCCGAACCATTTATAAAAGCACCACTAAAAGGTGTTGGCTTCGGTAATATGTCCATAAATAGCTATGGAGTCCTGGCCACATTGAAATTTCATCCAGTTTTTAAACACTGAAACAACCCTTTGCACTAATACTGCGTACAAAAAAGAAAATCAAAAACCTTTTTGGTATGCTGAAAATTAGAATTGCCTTTCTGAAGGCGGCAGGTTTCATATTGTGCATGTCGGCCGTATTATATGCCTGTAGCAAAGGAGGAGGAAGCACTCCCACTCCTGTTAACCCTTGTGCAGGGGTAACCATCAGCGCCTCTGGCTTAGCTACAGATGCCGATGCAGGAACAAGTACAGGAAGCATTGCCTCTTCAGCATCAGGAGGAACAGGGCCTTATACTTTCAGCATCAATGGTGGCAGTTATCAAACCTCTTCCACATTCTCCAACCTCGCAAAAGGAAATTATACGATCACTGCAAAAGATAGCAAAGGATGTACAGGAAGTACCTCTGTAGCAGTGAATGAAAAGAATGTTTGTGCAGGTGTAACCATAACATTAACCGATATCAATACCCCATCTGATCCCTGTGGTCCTAACGGCACTATAACGTTGACGGCTGGAGGAAGTACTGGATTTACTTATAGCATGAATACTGGCGCTTACCAGGCATCCAATGTATTTAATAATGTGGCTGCAGGTGTTCACACCCTCAATGCCAAAGATGTAAATGGTTGTATCAAATCTATAAGTGTAACAGTTGCATCAGCAGCCTCTGGCCCCACTTTTTCAGCAGTAAGAACGGTTGTTCAAACCAACTGTGCCATTTCAGGATGTCATACTGGTGGTTCACCAGCTGGTGGCATCAACTTCACCGTAGATTGTAATATCGTCATCAACAAAGACCGCATCAAAGCCCGCGCTATCGATGCCAATCCAAGTATTATGCCTCCTACTGGTGCATTGCCACAGGCGGATAGGGATAAGATTACGGCGTGGATTGCTGCGGGAGGGAAGTATACTGATTAAGTAAGAGTCCGGAAGTCCGTAGGAAAGTCCGGAAGTCCGTAGCTTTTAAAGTTTTAAGCTTTTGATGTTTTAGTCCGCGGTCTCTGAATGTTGAAGAGTCCGAATTTTAAGTCCGGAAGTAAATACAGCTTATATGAAAGGGCTGGGTATATGTACCTCATCCCCGGCCCTTCTCCTGAAGGAGAAGGGAGGATCTCCGATTAGTAATTTGTTGTATGCCGTTAGTCGATAAACGATAGTAGACATAATCATAAAGCATTCGTTATTTCTCAAAACATTCTTCGAAGAGACACCCTTCTCCTTCAGGAGAAGGGCCGGGGATGAGGTGCAAAAACTAACTTTCAAAATTTATCTATACCTCCTTCCAGTATTGCGCAAGAACTTGTATTCTCTTCCGGACTTAAAATTCGGGTTCTCCAAAGTTCAGGGACCGCGGACTTAAATGTCATATATTACAAAATTCAAACGCCACGGACTTCCGGACTTGCGCCAGCATCTGTATTTTCTTCCGGACTTAAAATTCAGTCTCTCCAAAGCTCAAACACTGCGGACTTAAAATTCAAACTCTCCAACAATCAAACGCTTCGGACTTCCCGACTTTCATAAGGCATCAAACCACACAGGACTCTCATCATCCGCTGTTCCATTATAGTTGATAAACAACTCCTCACCAGCTTCAATAGGTCTTACCGTTTTTACGGCTATCAGTGCCTGTGAGTAATCCATTTCATATTCGCAGTTGGCATGATAGGAATGATTGTAAATGGAGATATAGCCGAGTGCCATACAGCATTCTTTGCGGTTGATGCCCCATTCAAAAATATAATCGTGCAGAAGGGTCTGGTCGAGATGGATTCGATCTTCCGCACTCATAACAATTACTGGTGCTATCTCAATTAATGTTCCCGCTTCAAGCGGCTCATTGGTATATACACCACGACCCATTTCAGGGGTGGGGGCCATAAAAAGACAAGGCAATATCATTGCAAAGGGTTAATGTTATTCAATAATCCATTGTTAAGTGCCATAACGGTTCTAATTTAGGACTTAGAATTTAGTATTTTGCAATATGAGCCTGGAATTTGAACAAACATCACTTCAAGATCAGTTTCTGGAAATCATCCAGCAAGATGATGTGCTGAAAATCCGTGAGTTCCTGAACGACCAGAACATCAGTGAAGTGGCCGATCTCATCAATGAATTCCCTGAATTTGAACCACAAATCATCGGGAATATGAGCGTGCACCGGGCCGCCAAAGTATTCAAGATCCTTGACCTCTCTACCCAAAAAAATATTATCCAGGAACTCCCTCCTTTCCAAACCGCCGAATTGCTGAATGAATTACCGGCGGATGACCGAACCGCCTTTCTGGAAGAACTTCCCAGTGAAGTGGTAAAAGAACTTATAAAACTGCTCGATCCAGAGGAAAGGAAAATCACCCTATCCCTGCTTGGCTATCCCGAAGGCAGTGTAGGAAGGCTGATGACGCCAGATTATATAGCGGTACAGATCGACTGGACCGTTCAGGAAGTACTCGACCATATCCGTGATGTGGGTAAGAATAGTGAAACAATCGATGTAATCTATGTGGTGAATGATAAGGGAGAATTTATTGATGACATACGAATAAGGGAGATCATCCTTGCCAGTACCGAAAAGCTGGTGGAAGATATCATCGACCATCGTTTCATCACCCTTCATGTGGGCGACGATCAGGAAGTAGCCAACCAGACTTTTAAAATGAATAACCGCGTGGCCCTGCCTGTGGTTGACCAAAAGAATATATTGTTAGGTATCGTAACCATCGATGACGTTCTCTGGGTGGCCAATGAAGAATTCAGTGAAGACATGCAGAAAATCGGGGGATCTGAAGCATTGAATGAACCCTATCTGGAAGTGCCTATGCTCAAACTGTTCAAGAAAAGAGTGGTTTGGCTGATTGTACTCTTCCTCGGTGAAATGCTTACCGCTACTGCTATGGGGTATTTTGAAGATGAAATTGCCAAGGCGGTAGTATTGGCCCTTTTCGTTCCACTTATCATTTCAAGCGGAGGGAATAGCGGTTCACAAGCTTCCACCCTTATAATACAGGCACTGGCTGTAGGTGACATCACCATACAAGACTGGTGGCGGGTATTAAGAAGAGAAATACTTCAGGGCGTACTACTGGGAACAGTACTTGGTATCATCGGTTTCATAAGAATCATTGTTTGGTCATCTGTATTCCCTCAAGTATATGGACCGCATTATTTCATGATAGGACTTACCGTTTCCTTCTCATTAATCGGGGTTGTTTTATGGGGAACATTGAGTGGATCCATGCTTCCATTATTATTAAAAAAACTGGGCGCCGACCCTGCGGTAAGCTCCGCGCCATTTGTAGCTACCATGGTTGACGTGACCGGTCTCATCATCTATTTCTCTCTGGCCTACCTCTTCCTCCAAAATCTCCTATTATAAAAGAAAGATTTTTCACTTATTTAGGTCAAATGGGGCGGGATTTTAATAATATTGCGCTAAGTCAAACGTTTGCGTAACAACTTATTATTAAAATACTACCCTCATGTGTGGAATTGTAGGCTATACCGGACCAAGAGAAGCCTATCCGGTAATCATAAAAGGATTGAAAAGGCTTGAATATCGTGGTTATGACAGTACAGGCGTTGCCCTTCTGAACAACGGCATCAAAGTATATAAGAAAAAAGGAAAGGTGGCCGACCTGGAAGAGACCCTCGTAGGTGCCGACCTGCATGCGCATACAGGTATCGGTCATACCCGCTGGGCTACGCATGGAGAACCCAGTGACCGAAACGCTCACCCTCATTCATCCGCCAGCGGTAAACTGGCTATGATACATAACGGTATCATCGAAAACTATACCCAGCTGAAACAGGAATTAGTAAGCAAAGGCTATACTTTCAAAAGTGATACCGATACCGAAGTGTTATTGAACTTCATCGAAGAAATCAAGAACAATAACCAATGTGGATTAGAAGAGGCAGTACGTATAGCATTAAAACGTGTAGTGGGAGCATATGTAATCTTATTAGTTGATGAAGCAGAACCCGATACAATTATTGCTGCCCGTAAGGGAAGTCCGCTTGTAATTGGAATCGGTAAAGGGGAACATTTCCTGGGTTCAGATGCCAGTCCCATGCTGGAATACACAAAAGAAGTAGTGTATGTGAACGATTATGAACTAGCCATCATTCGTCCCGACGAACTGATACTAAAAAACCTCGGCAACGAAAAGATAACACCTTATGTACAAAAGCTTGATCTTGAACTGGCAGCCATTGAAAAAGGCGGTTATGATCATTTCATGCTGAAAGAGATATTCGAACAGCCCCAGACATTATTCGATTGCTTAAGAGGAAGATTGGATCCAGTTGCAAACACAATCACTATGGCAGGTGTGCAATTGCATATCGATAAACTGATCAATGCACCAAGGATCATCATTGTTGCATGCGGTACCAGCTGGCATGCAGGATTATTAGCCGAATACATAATTGAAGAACTTTGTCGCATTCCCGTTGAAGTGGAATATGCTTCTGAATTCCGATACCGGAATCCAGTTATCCATAAAGGAGATCTCATTGTTGCCATATCTCAAAGCGGTGAAACAGCCGATACCCTCGTTGCGATGGAAAGCGCCAAGAAACAAGGTGCTGTGATTTTCGGCGTGGTGAATGTAGTGGGTTCTTCTATTTCCCGCTTATCGGATACAGGCGCATATACACATGCCGGTCCTGAAATAGGCGTTGCCAGTACAAAAGCATTTACAGCCCAGGTTGCCGTGCTAGCCATGATAGCGTTGAAGATGGCCAAAGAAAAAGGAAGTATTGATGAAGCCCGCTTCACACATTTGTTGAATGAATTGCATGAAATTCCAGATAAAGTTGCAATAGCCTTAAAACAAGATGATGTTATCAAAAAGATAGCCATCAAGTATAAAGACGCAAACGACTTCCTTTATCTCGGGCGTGGGTACAATTCTCCTATCGCTCTCGAAGGTGCATTGAAACTAAAAGAGATTTCTTATATACATGCTGAAGGCTACCCTGCGGCGGAAATGAAACATGGTCCAATTGCTTTGGTTGATGAAACACTTCCTGTAGTATTTGTTGCTACCAAGGATTCTTATCATGAAAAGATTGTGAGCAATATACAAGAGATCAAGGCACGTAAAGGAAAAGTAATTGCCATCATCACTGAAGGTGATGAATTGATAAAAGGAATGGCTGATGATGTAATTGAAGTGCCAAGGCAGATGAAATAGTAGCACCATTGCTTAGCACCATTCCCATGCAACTTCTCGCCTATCATATTGGTGTGGCGAAAGGACTGGATGTTGACAAACCCAGAAATCTGGCAAAAAGTGTAACGGTTGAATAAATATTTCCACCGATAACAGATACGATTCACTACCTCATTTTGATTTTATGAACGAGATAAGGAAAAGCCCAGTTGATTCATTAGGTTATAATTTCATCACCCCCACCTGGTTGCCAAAGGGAAAAGATGAATACTATCTCCGGAACAAACAGAACAATAGTGGCATCCAATACCGACAACTGACAGCACACGAGATTGAAGCATTGGTTCGTAACCGTAACACCTCCGATAACTGGGGAAATATACTGGTAAGTGAGGCATTCAATGCCGAACTGCTGCAGGACTGTAAGTTCTTCGGACTGGTACGTATCGGGAAGCTGGAACCCTATTATCTCGAATTTCATAATCTCCGCCGTCCGGTTGGTTTTATACAACAGCACTATCATCAGTTGCGACTTTGGACATAATGTAGTAGTGGATAATGTCAATTATATCTCATTATATTGTAGGAAGTGATGTGATGCTGGTGAATGTGAATGAAATCGCCACTACAGAATACGCCAAATTCGGAAACGGCATATTGAAAGAAGGTGAATCAGAAAACAGAAGAATATGGATGGAAGTATGCAATGAAAACGGAGGAAGAAATATAATCCCCTTTGTTGGCATGTTACCCGGCGATGCTTTTATCTGGACCCGCTTCCGCGACAATCATATCTTCCAGCAAAAGCTGATTGAATTCACCGATAAGGCTTTTGATCATCATCGCGGTTTCTATGGAACAATCGGTGAACGTACAGTAATAAAAAACTGTCGCATATTGAAAGATGTGAACATTGGATCGGATGCTTATCTGAAAGGAGCCAATAAGATTAAGAACGTAACAATACATTCATCCGCTGAAGCCAAATCACAAATTGGAGAAGGTTGTGAATTGGTGAATGGTATTGTAGATTATGGCTGTCGCATTTTCTATGGTGTGAAGGCCGTACGTTTTTATATGTCGTCACATTCGCAATTGAAATATGGTGCCCGTTTGATCAACTCTTTTCTGGGTAACAATTCCACCATCTCCTGTTGCGAAGTTTTGAACTCATTGATATTTCAGCGCATGAACAACACCATAATAATTCCTTTTTATGCACGGCCTTGTTAGGCGGACAAAGCACATGGCAGCCGGTGCACTATCGGCTCTGACCATAATAGTCGCAGTGCCGATGGAGAGATAGCAGCCGGTAGAGGCTTCTGGCCCGGACTCTGTGTGAGCCTGAAACATAATTCCCTTTTTGCTTCTTTCAGTATCATAGCGAAGGGCGATTATCCTGCTGAGTTATCTATTCCCATACCTTTCAGTCTCATCAGTCAGGATCTGAGCAATGACCAAATGCAGGTAATGCCAGGTTATTGGTTCTTCCATAACATGTATGCACTAGCAAGAAACTCCTGGAAATATACCGACAGGGATAAGCGTACTGATAAGTCCTCTCTGATTGAATACGATTATCTGGCACCCGATACTATCAACGAAATGATCCGTTCCCTGGACTTATTCTGTGAATGGACAGGCAAATCCTATTTAGCCCAAAAGGAAAAAACAACCAGGAAAGAAACAGCCGATGCGTATGCTATTGGAAAGAAATTGTTAGAAGACAAGGATCCGATTCTGGATACATTAGTCATTTATGGTGAAGGACTGGAGAACTCACATCGTAAAGTAAAAATATTGAAATTGCCCAAAGCCTATCATCTGTTTAAAGAGCTGATACAATATCATGCGGCAAAACAATTGATTCATCATATCCATTTCCATAAGATAACATCTTTGGAAGAATTGAAGCAAACGCTTCCAACAAATCTCTTTTACACGAATGGGTAAATACTGGTGGACAATTGATCACAGCTACTCAAATAGAAAAACTAAAAAACTCCATCTGTTCGGGAAAATAAAAAGCTGGAAGCAGGTACACGAATACTATCAGCTCCAAGCGGATAATTATGTTACCGACAAAACTCCATCACGCTATTACGGCATATAAGAAAGCTTTGGCATCAACCTTAAAAAAGCTAACGAAGATATCCCTCCGTGATCTTTAACCAGCAGCATCACAACCCGCGAATGGATGACAGCATCAATCCATCAATCGCGTTCCAAAACTACCAGAACAAATTCCGTCAGCTACTCTGCGGTAACAAATCTGAAATGGAAGATGCAATTGGCAAACTCTCCACCAATAATTTGCTCTCAGGAAAAGATCGCTTGAGACGTTTAAGAAAGAGGTGGCGAAGATGATGAGGGTGCTTAAGTTGCCAGGGGAAGAAGAGGAAATTGCGATTTGTAATTCAAAGTCAAAAGTTAAAAGTCAAAATTGGAGTCCGTACTTTGGAGAAGCGGTACTGATTTTACGGCTTTCATTTTCAATAAGTTTCTCCGCGAAGAGCAACGATAAATCTTCATTAGCAAATATTCCTTATTACTTTAAGGGGACAAAGGTCGCTCCGCGACGCGAATACAAATACATTTTACCGCAGAACGCGGAGGCGCGGGGAATACATCTCTGCGTCGCTGCGGTTATTGTATTAATTAGTGGAGACGCAGAGGGTCACCCACGACCAATACAGGACCTTGTAAAGGATAACAGGGATATACGGGATGAAAATGTTCCTTCGAGCATCTTTTGTCTTAAACAGGATTAACGACTGAGATTATTAGATTTTATGATTAGATGTGATTAGAATCGTCGCGGTCAATACTGGCTGTTTCTCCTGTATCTCCTTAAATCCTTTAATCCTATTTCAGACAATTGTATTCCTTTGGATCCTCTCTCCGCCGCGGAGGAGGGTGACAGTGGAGTTTGAGTAATGACAAACAACCTGTAATTCAGAATTCCATCCTGTTCATCCCATTATCCTTTCACATCAAGGTCCTGTATTTATACCCATGTCGAAGACAGGTCTAAATCAAATTCCCTATCACTGTTTCACAACCCTGATCACATTCGATCTACCATCTACACTGATCTCGCATTCCAGAAATAGATGCCGGCGCTATCGTTAAGTTGACTTTCACTTCAGTTACTCATTGTGTTAAGGTCGCCAAGGTCTGGTACACCACTTGCCTTTGTACATCTATTAACAGGAAGCTGGCGGTGGTAGCGAATGATGAAGAAACCTGCAGAGGTTCGATTGGTTATAATGGAAGGACTTGTCCTGGAGTATCTCAATACTTTATTACTACTAATGCAGCTACTTTATTGAATAAAGTGTCCTGTTTTCTCTATGGCTTTAATACGGTATAGTTCACACCTGGGCGAAGGTTGATGCCTGAATAGCTATAGTCTATTTTCTTTCAATAGCTTTCAATAGCTATTGGTTGGAATTGCTACATATCAAGTTGAAGCCTGTACTTCTGAAATATTCTGCATCCATCACCAGAAAATGGTCCAGTTCAAGATATAGTAGCACCAGTTTTTCTTGCATTAAAGCTCAGGAGCAGTTTACTGGTAATGAACTTTAGGGCATTAGTAGCGGCGCTGGTACTACCGAAAGTAAAAGGACCGAAATTATTCGCACTCACCAAAGCTACCATTAGATGTAGTACCAGCAGTAGTACCATTAAATAGATCAAGCCAACTGATCCATCAAAATAACTACCCACAAGTGTCGGAAAATCAGTAACACCACTATATGGAGTTATTTGAACTTGATAAAAAGGGGAAATTGCTGACCCTGTAATATTCCAGTATTCAAGCAGTACTGATATGGTTCATGAATTGTGCCAGATTATTACCATACGTGGTGGGATCTCAAGGGAATATTCAACAACATATGTATCGGTAACTCACCTACTTCCATTTGGACGCATTGCGATCATGAATACCGATTCTCGCTTTCCTACATGAAACGTAAAAGCAGTTTCTGGTCTTACGCATTGGACCATCTACATATGCGATTGTAGAACTTCCTAACAACATTACTCCCTGTTCATACTTAGTATAAAAACCCGAATTAGTCTTAACCCTTTCCATTAGTTAATTCAAGAACAGCTCCCGACGCTATATAGTTACAGCCGATTGCAACGTTAATCCCTAGAAACTACTATTGGTTACCCGAAATGTGCCTTGTATTATTGATGGGGAAACTATTGCCCGTAAACTGGGGAAGTGAACTCTTGAATTCAAAAACTATTGACACCCCATTATTATAATTACGGCCTCTGTTATCTGTTGGAAATTTCCAAACTGACCGGAAGATGTTAAACCGGGTGATGCACCCAAAACTAACCATCCCCCATTACCATTATAAAAAGCGTCGCCCCTCACTACACTGTTTTCGTCTAGTGAGAAGAAACTGTTACCAGTAAGATCGATTGTGCCTCTATTCTGTGGAGGGCCTGTTAATGTTCCAGTAAAAGATATTACCCCGTTATTAGTGACCAATAATTTCCCTTTAGAGCCCGTAGCACCAATCCTTAAGTTTGAAGCAACAGAACGGTTGAAGAGGATGGTATCTACACTAAAATTGATGATACCTGTATCTCCTGTAGTGGCACACCAATTTGAAGAAACATTGAATGTGCCATTTCCCTGACAAACCTGGCAGGTACCATCTTTCATGTCCACTTTGGCACTGCTATTGAAAACCCCACCAGATACCACCAAACTACCACCACCCATATTTATCGGATTGATACCAGCAACTACAGTTCCTGCAACAATGAATGACTTATTAGTGCCAAAGGCTAGAGTACTATTCAATTTCATGAACGAACCCTTTGCTATCCTAAAACTGCTATTAATAGTTCCAGATGTGAGTAATGTTTGTGCTCCAGTTCCATTGGCCACCAGAAATGGATCCTCGCTTAATGCTGTTACTACTCCGTTTCCAAAAACAAAAAAATTACCCTTAAAACGGAGTTCATTATTGGGTTTCTGGTCTGCTGCACCAAGGTTCAGTGTACCACCATTTACAGTAATACTACCATTCACCTGAACAATACTATTTGTGCCGCTATTATTACCTTCTTTCAATAAAAGGATGGCTTGTTCTATAACAAGATCGCCTCCAATGGAAAGGTTGAGATTGGTATTATTTGTCAATCGAAACTCCTGCAAAGCAGTTCCTGTTCTTTTTACAATGAAATTCCCTTGTATAGTAGTTAATGCACCTTGCTGGTTCCAATTTCCTCCAATACTTTGTTCATAATTGAGTACAAGGTTTCCCCAGTTTATACCAGAGGGCAATGTTGTGGTATTATTGATCCAACTTCTGATTTCCACAGTGGAGGTAGCGGCGAAATTTTCAATACCACCGAAAATACTTGTTCCTGTTGCTGAGGTAACAACTCCAGTATTTTCGTGATAATATGTAGCCCCATCCAATAACTGAAAGGTACCGGTCAATAAACAGGAAATGCTGGCGCGTGTAAGAAGGCTCGATTCTGGTGAAAGAGTAGAACCCGTATTACCGATAGTCCGGAAGCGGTGGTAACCATCGAATGACCCGACTGTATTATGCAATAAATCGCCGGCAGGAACTTGAAGGAACAGAAGCCTCCACTACGACTTGTATTCCAGGAGTTCAAACTGTTTGGTGACAGATCCTGTGAATAATAGGTGGTAGCAACAGTGAAAAGAAAATCCGGTTAGGACTATAAGGAGCAATACCTGCTTCGTGCCAATATATTTAAGGGCATTGAGTTTTAAAACTGCGCATCATTGGAATTGGAAGAATCAGGATTTTATAAACCGGAAGCGGCTTTGTATAAAGACCTGAAGATAGGCCAAAAATCTGATACTGTCCAGCCCTCAAATGCCCTATCGGCAGGGTTATTTTTCGGACGCTCTGACCAATGAAAACGTTAGAACACCTACTTCAATGAAAAACAAGTGTTTATGTATTAAATTTCCCTGCGAATCAAGCATCCGAAATTCCACTTTTTGAGGCCTGTCCGCCACAACGGATAAGACTAACAAATCCTGAGCGAAAACAGGGTACAGATTGCGTAATTCCAACGGTTGTTTCCTCAAAGTGAACAGCTTGATGGCACTAAGATTTGTGGTTCCATCCTTCCAATTTATTAAAAGACGGTAATATCTTGTTCCAACAGATACAGGCTTTTTGTGTACATAACTGTTAACTTCTTTCTCAAGTAGTAAAATTGTGCTGAAAAGAAGACCATCTAAAGATTCCTGGAGTTCTATATTCTTACAATCAGCGATTGAATTTATTTGCCAACGGAAGTGCAAGCCATCTTTCTTTTCATCTATATAAAGTATAGCTGTTCTTATGGGTAATGGGTTCTGATTAGCAGTGGCACTTCCTAAAGAAAAATAATATAAACCCGTTTGATCAAAATGTACAGTATCACTTACTACTGACCCTGCCGCTCCCGCTGAACCAGTGAATGCACTGGCCCCTGCCGATTTCCATTCCACCCCATGAAATTTTGCTACGCGTAAAGAAGACAAATTAGTTACTCCGCCACTATTTACATCATTAAAAGACAACTCAAATTTTGCTGATTGATTCGCAATAGCCTGAACTTTCCAGTATTCCAGATTAGAAACATGGTGAAGAGAGGAATCCAATTGACTACTGATACTATTGGCAGAATTCCTGACAAATGAAACCGTATAGTCTCCCACAGCCTCCTGTATACGCAACCAGCGTTGCATTGACCCAGCTCCTACAGGAAATAAAAAATAAGATCCGGCCACAGCGCCTTGTTTACATAAAGGACCATTCACAAATACCGATGCTTGTGTACTGTCAGCTACTATTGATCCGGTAGATGAAATGGTTAATAAGGTACTGTCTGTAGCACTGATTTTCCCTGCTACCATTTCCAACTTATGATTAATCAACACTGGTGAAATGAGCGATATTCCTGAGAGGTTATTTGTTTTGAGAGTTATACTATTTGTAATTTGGCCTTTCACACTCAGCTGCTGCGACAAGATCCCTTCTAAAGCCAATAACGGAAATCCAGTACCCGATTCAGTGATTATACCATTAACAATACAGTCACCTTTCACTTTTATTGAATTACTGTTATTGCCGGTACTTATGTTGAAAATGCCGTTTACCTGCAGACTCTTTTGCACTGAAAATTCTCCCGAAAAATTAAGTGAATAGGTAGCACCTGCATTTATGATACAGTTCCCCTTAATAAGGAGTGGATTCACTCCTGTTGAAATATAAGTTCTTGCGCCACCCGAGGCTGTAGCATTCAGAATAAGATTCCCGTATATCCTATTACTAACCGATAAAGTATAACTGGCTGTGCCTGGTACATTAAATTCTACGGTGCCGTTTTCGGTTCCAAATCCTGAGGCTAATCTGGTTATTAATGAAGCATGGCCAATATCCGTATTATGAATATAGCTGGCCCCATTAAGAATATATAAAGAATCTGTTAGCGAAATGGCATTACCACTTGAAGCACCTGAACTGTTCTGCAATCTGGCACCTTCTTCCAAAACTATACCTCCCGAACAATTCAAAGCAGGAATAGCTGTATTCGTTTTCGGTATCAAAAATGAAATAGCGGAAGAAAATCCAGGTTGTATTTTCAGGAAGGAAAAACCGACTCCTAAATTACCCGAAGGTAATAGTACAACATATGATGAACTTACAATACTGTTATCAAGCAATATAGAATCTGTTGCCAGTGGAATTACATCATCCACCCAATTAGCAGCGGTTGTAAAGAGACTATCTCCTCCTCCCCCATCCCATTTTTTTTGCTGAGCAACAACAGAAATTGCAGACAATAGAAATACGCAGGCAGCCAAAGCAAACCTTCTCACCATTTTCCAACTACACATATACCACAGGTTTAGTAACCCAAAGATAAAAAAAGCCCCCCGTGGTTACGGGAGGCTTTTGTGATTTTGTAGTATGCTACAACTATTGTTTTACAAATCGGATAGTTCCGATACGATTGTTATTCATGATGGCAGTCACTTGGTAAGCACCTGCAGGAAGTTGTTGCAATGTGAGCGGTACTTGTTGATTACCGGTTGCAATAGCAGCCTGTTGTTGTGTTACGATACGACCGTACATATCAGTTATCTGTAGCAACATGGTTCCTTTAACAGAAGAACTGATATTTAAGTAAGCGCCTGAAGTAACAGCTGTTGGCACCATAGATGTAAGTATTACATCCTTATTACCATTCAATACTGCCACTACTGCACTCAATGTAACTATACCTTGCTGATCAGTCATTCTCAAACGATAGTAAGAAGTACCGAATGGAAGACTGTTATCATCAAATCCATAAGTATACACTCTGTCGGTAGCAGTAATAGTACCCACCGGAACAAAGTTTCTTGCATCTGAAGAGCGAAGCACTTCAAACTGTGCGGCATTGCTGCTGCTGCTAACCTGCCAACTTACTTTGGCACTGCTGCTGTTGATCTTCTTCGCATCAAACTGTGTGAGCTTGATAGGAAGTGATCCGGCCAGACCATAACCGAAAGTATAGAAACCGCTGAGAGCTGAATATCCGCTACGAGTTGTACCTGTTGTTGAGTTACCAGGGATGATGATGATACCACCTGCGTTCAGGTCGGACCAATCTGCACCTGTATAGTGAGCTACTCCCACCGCATCTGTAACTATAGCCCCTGGAACAGCACCGGTAAGAGTGAGTTCAACTGCGGCATTAGCTCCACTTACTACAGATATCTGCCAGTATTCCTGATTAGAAACTCCTGTTAATGGAGATACTACAGAAAGATCAGAATAAGCTGCATTGAAGTATTCGCTCTGATATACAGAAGGTGTAACAGCGTTAGGCACTACAGCATTAGGATCATAAGTACTTCCTTTACCAGTTGGCAATAAGTAGGTGCTTGTGCTGGCTGTTGTTCTTCTTACTGGACCATTAACAAAACCAAGTGAAGAAGGACTATTCACAACCAATGCATGTGTTCCTGTGTTTGCTATGGTAAGAACATTAGCAGTAGAAGTTGTGAGCTTACCTTTTGCTGCTGAATTGAAGCTCAGTTTACCAACAGTAAGAGGCGATGCCAATGTTACTCCTGCAGCATTATTTAAACGCAGGGAGACTTCATTAGTACTATTATTGATTGTTCCTGTTGAAGTGATGGTCTGGTTAGTGGTTCCATTCAATTCCAACACATACAAGTCGGTGGTATTGCTCACAAATGTACCGGCACTACCGAATGTACCTGCTGTATGGTTCACATTACCTTTAACTCTAAGAGTTGTAGTATTGGTTGCAATGAAGCTGGAACTGTTCTGGATATCGAAAGATGTACCAGACAAATTGAGATTACCTTCCACCTGAAAGTCAACCACCTTATTAGTATTTGAAGCATTACCCAATGCAACTCTTGAATTACCACTAACAGTAAGGTTACCCCTGACGGTATAATTGGCATTCACTGGAGTGCTACCAGTACCATTTGTAGCTAATACTACAAGTTTACCGTTTGTATTCAGTATTTGGAAATCACCTTTGATAATAAGATTGTTTGTAAGCGCTAATGAAGCTGTTGTTAAAATAAGTCCAGAGCAATCGAAAATAAGGTTTCCGATTTCAGGAACTGAACCTACATTGATTGTAGGTACTGGATTATTAACCACTCCTGTCATCTTTACAGTAGAAGTTGTACTGAATGTTCCTTTAGGAACGTTACCTCCATTACGGTCTAACCAATAAGTAGATCCTGCATTGAAGAAAAGATAATCCTGACCTGTTGTTGGATTCGGAGAAAGACTACCATTCCTAAGCTGGATGGTGCCATTTACATCTACTCTGTTTGATAGTCCGGTTGTACCAGGCAACGTAAATGTAGATCCGTTTGCACCTGATACACCTGTTTTACCGGTGAAATACCAGGTACCATCAATAACACCCTTACTATCGCTGGCAAAAGCTACTGTGAAAGGGATGTTAGCATCGCAACTGTCTTCCAACCTTGCTCCTGCATTAATCTTAAGTGCTGGAGTAACAGCGCTTGTGCCAGACAGTGTGATTGTCGGGGCAACCATTGCAACACCCACAAACAGCTTTGCTGTAATAGAGCTTGAAACGGTAAGCGTTTGAAGATTGATGTTTTCCAAATTAACATTCACCAATGCGTTCTGGTCAAAGATCACATTGTGTGCTGAGTTATTGGGAAATTGTCCTGCAGTAGGACCGCCACTGGAAAAAGACCAGTTTGCTGTATTATCCCAGTTTCCTCCGGCTCCTGATGATGGCCCTATCCAATAAAATGTTTGCGCATTTGTGGTAAGCACGCATGACAACACTACGAATAGTACGTAGAATTTCTTCATACAAGTAAAAATTTAAAAGCAATAAATTGTATAGGAGATGGATTCCAGAGGTTTTGTGTAGGAACCAAGATGTGGTCAGGTGCGGCAAAATACATCATTTTCCTGTTCCCTACAAACTCAGCTTTGAAAATGATTTCCACAAAAAACACTTATCAATAACCCTTACACAATACCCGTTTTGGGATATTTACATAAGTATTTAATTATTAATATATTAAGTGTCCAAAATAGGGAGAACTGCTGTAATTAGGGTTTGAGTATTTAGGCGTCATTGACAAAAAAATATTGCGGAGTAACCGTTGAGATAATACATTTTACCGCGGAGACGCAGAGACGCTAAGGGCGTTCCTCCGCGTCTCCGCGTCTCTGCGGTTAAAAAAATAAAGAATAAAAAATCATTATTTACAACGAATCACCTCAGCTTATTTCTTCCTGAAAAACAATCTCACTGGCACCCCGGTAAAATTGAATTGGGCTCTCAATTGGTTCTCGAGATAGTTCTTGTAAGGTTGTTTAACATCGTCTGGGAAATTACAGAAGAATGCAAAAGAAGGTACAGCTGTTGGCAACTGCGTCACATACTTAATCTTTATTGGATTACCCCTTACTACCGGAGGATGGAATGACTCAATAGCTTTTAGCATCACATCGTTTAACTGAGAGGTGCTGATCCTGCGTTTCTTGTTTTCGTATACATCCAGGCAAACTTCAATGGCTTTGTGGATACGTGTTTTGTCTTTTGCAGAGATGAAGAGTATAGGTACGTCTGTAAAAGGAGCGATACGCTCTTTCAGGTTCTTTTCATAATCTCGGGCTGTATTGGTTTCTTTCGACACCAGATCCCATTTATTTACAAGCAACACTATTCCCTTCCCTTTCTTAGCTGCCATGCTGAAGATATTCAGATCCTGAGCATTGATACCTTTTTCTGCATCCAATAACATAAGACAGATATCTGCTTCATCCATGGCCTTAATGGCACGGATTACAGAATAGAACTCAAGGTCTTCATGCACTTTCGCTTTTCTTCGAATACCTGCAGTATCTATAAGTATGAATTCTTTATTGAAGAGATTGTAATGGGTGTGGATGGTATCGCGGGTAGTACCAGCAATATCACTTACAATTGTCCTTTCTGTTCCAACTAATGCATTCAACAAAGAAGACTTACCTACATTCGGCTGTCCTATAATAGCGAACTTTGGTAACTCATCCTTTTCAATTGTATCGTTTGATTGTTCATCAGTAATCAGTGCAGCAACAGCATCAAGCACTTCACCAGTACCACTACCGCTCATGGAAGAAAGGAAGAAGATAGAATCGAATCCTAGTCCATAGAATTCAGTTGCTTCTAAAAGCCTGTCATGATTGTCCACTTTGTTTACCGCGAGAAAAACGGGCTTATTTGACCTTCTCAACACATCTGCCATGGCTTGATCGAGATCAGTTATCCCCGTAGCGGCATCAACCATAAAGATGATCGCATTAGCTTCCTCAACGGCTATTATTACCTGTTTACGTATCTCTCTTTCAAAAATATCTTCGCTTTGTGGCACGAAACCACCTGTGTCGATTACGTTGAAACTTTTTCCAATCCATTCAGCCACACCATATTGGCGGTCACGGGTAACCCCACTGATGTCGTCAACAATTGCCTTTCGTTGCTCGAGCAACCTGTTAAAAAAGGTGCTTTTGCCTACATTCGGCCTTCCTACTATCGCTACCGTAAAACTCATATCCCGCTGCTATTTTATTAAGATGTTTCTAAATTCAGGGGGCAAAATTACGCTTTTAAAACGGGTTTCCGGAGTAAAGGGCGGAATATAAAAAACCCCGCCAGAGCAGGGTTTGAAATGAAATTTTTATATAATCAGCTCTTTTTCCGGCCGTTCCAGTATTCCAGGAAACGCATAAGGTCCTCTTCTTTCTTGAAATTTATACTTTGCTGTTTAATCCAGGCCTCAGCTTCCCTGTCGAGATTTACGTTTTCCATTATGGCATCTTTACTCAGTTTTTTCAACTTCTGTATTTGGCCGAATTTGTTATTGATATAATAGGCAACATGCTCTGAAAAATAATACCGTTTCATTGTTCCGAAAAGCGAATCGGCGGTAACAAAAGTAGCCTTGATATGTTTTAGTAATTGAACATCACCTGTATTCATCACTTGAACATAAGATGAGTTTTCTGCCCTGGGATTTGCTTCTACAATAATGGAAAGGTTGTTTTCGAAGATGGCTAGTATTTCATTGCTTTCATCATCCTTGTAGAAGATTATCTTTCTTACTTTACCAGGTGCTGCTACTCTTTCCTCCCCTTTTGGTGTTTTAAAATAAACTTCATTGGAATAAAGGTTCAGTTTCACAGGTGCTTTACCTAAAACCATATTGTTACGGTCTATCAGGGTGGCCATGATATAATACGTTTTCCAGAATGGTGTTCCGCTTATACGCTCGTAAGGTATCCTGCTATTTCCTATATTATTGCTACCATAAACCACTAACACGCCATCGCGTGAAGTACCCACTGGCTGCGACTCCATCGATATTTGTCCAAATACTGTTGGCATGATGTGAATCAGGAGATAAAGCAGAAAAAAACCTCTTCTGAATTTCATATACAAAAGATTAAACAGTTAAGAATTTTCTTATTGAGTTTGCTCTTTATTATAATACGCAAAAAAACGAAGTACGTCATCCTCGTTTTTCCAATCAATATCGTTAGCCTTCAGCCACTCTTCACAGGCAGACCCTTTCGGCAACAAAGTCATTATATTTTCCTTGCGCATTTTTTTCAAGGGTTTCAACATGCCCTTGGTCTTTAAAAAATATCGGGTAGTTGTTCCGAAAAAATATCGCTTCATGGTTCCGAATAAAGAATCGGCTGAAAGAACTGGCTTTTTTGTCATTTTACAGAGCTGGTAATTTCCCTGGTTCAATTCCTGTACATAATATTCTCCAGCTTTACTTCCCGGTACTACTTCATCCATTGTGTTATCAAAGACCGCTACTATAGTGGCTGTATCCTCAGGATTATATACCACAATTCTTCTTGCTATTTCTGGTGAAGCAACCAGTTCAGACTGATTTTTCCCATGGTAATAAAAAGTATGATTGGCTAAGTTGAGTTTCACATCCACTTTTCCAAGATAGGTATTGCTGCCATTGTAAATGGCTGCTGGCATCCAAATATCTTTCCAGAAGGGACTACCTTTAATTTGGGAATAGGGCATCCGTTGTGCCCCTTTATCCAATCCATCTACTTGTATATCGTACATGGCATTCATGGATTTCATATCTCCAAGGTTGAGAATATTTCCATTGCCATCTTTCTGAATGGGTACTTGCGCCTTAACAGAAACACATACAATAAACTGAAACAGTATCACGGAGAGTAACATCCGCATAAGGAATAATTATTATAGTGAATATAACGAATTCTCCCGATATCTGCTATGTATATCCATACTCGCGAAGCATATAATCGTTATCCCTCCATTTGGGTTTCACCCGCACAAATAATTCAAGAAACACTTTGTTTCCAAGGAACTTTTCTATGTCTTTTCTTGCTTCTGTACCCAGTTGACGGATCATGCTGCCACCCTCTCCAAGAAGGATACCCTTCTGTGTTTCCCGCTGAACAACAATATCTGCAACGATCTTGATGAGAGTAGTCTTTTCCTTGAACTCCTTTACTACTACAGTTGTATGATAGGGAATCTCATCCTGGTAAAGGAAAAATATTTTTTCACGGATCATTTCCCCAACAAAGAATTTGGTGGGAAGATCGGTAAGATCATCGCTATCATAAAAAGGATCGCCATCAGGAAGAAATCCGAGGATAGTATCGATAAGGTCTTCAGTAGCTGTTTTTTTCAAGGCAGAAACC
>JBGAQE010000070.1:0-17619 GCA_044220885.1 Chitinophagaceae bacterium | reverse complement strand
AGGCATGATGCTAAATGCTGGAGGCTAGATGCTTAATTTGAGTTCCGTCCAGAACTTCTGTCTTCGACGAAACTCCGTTGAGCTTACAAAATAAGCATCAAGCCTCCAGCATCTAGCCTCCAGCATCAAGCAATATTCGGTCTAATAATTTAGTGTAAAGTTCAATCCCCTCCCTTATCTCTTCCACAAATATAAATTCATCGGCGGTATGGCTGCGTGCACTATCGCCAGGACCCATTTTAAGTGTTTGGAATGGCATCAGGGCTTTGTCGGAAGTGGTGGGAGAGCCATAATAGGTTCTTCCCAGTGCAATTCCAGCTTGAATCAATGGATGATCTAGAGCGATGGCAGTAGACCGCAGACGGGTGCTGCGGGGCTGTATTTCGCTTTGTACATTGGCCCTGATGGTTTCAATGATCTCTTCAAAAGTGTAGAGTTCATTCACGCGACAATCGATCACATACTTACAATGTGCGGGTACTACGTTGTGCGCTTTGTTTTCTGTTTCAATGACTGTTACGGTTGTCTTAACTGGTCCTAACAGATCAGAAACTTTTGGAAACTGATAGGTCTGGAACCAGGCAATATCTTTCAATGCTTTGTATAATGCGTTTTCTCCTTCGTTGCGGGCTGCATGTCCTGCGCGACCATGAGCAACAGCATCCAATACCAATAATCCTTTTTCAGCCACTGCCATCTGCATTTGCGTGGGTTCACCAACAATGCCACAGTCTATCTTACCTAAACGGGGCACCAATGCTTCAATGCCGTTATGTCCAGATATCTCTTCTTCAGCTGTTGCAGCAAAGACGAGATTATACTTAAGATCGTCTCTTTTAAAATAATGCAGGAATACGGCCATCAATGATACCAGACAGCCACCGGCGTCATTACTTCCCAATCCAAATAATTTGCCATCACTTTCTATTGGAGAGAAGGGATCGAGTGTATAGCCTTTATTCGGTTTTACGGTATCGTGATGACTATTCAGTAATAACGTGGGCTTAGCCGGATCAAAATGATTGCACTGTGCCCAGATATTATTCAGATGTGTTTTTGTGCGAACGCCTCTCGATTCAAGGAAGCGTTCTATGATATCGGCAGTGATCTGCTCTTCTTTGCTGAATGAAGGAGTGGCGATGAGTCGTTTCAGCAACCCGATCGCATCGTCCTGTAATATGGTGAGTGAATTATTCATGGATAATAGTTGTACCGGAGCTGCCGGCAATTAATTGGTCCAGTTTTGCGGCATCGCCGATGATCACTTTGGTTACACCAGCTTTCAATGCACTGAAAGCATTATCGAGTTTCGGGATCATGCCTGCAAATATCTTCTGTTCCGATTTCAATTCTTGATAGGAAGTTGGATTCAATTTATTTATAACGGAGTTGTCGTCGTTTACATCCAGCAATACTCCAGGTTTTTCGAATGAATAGATCAGGCTTACTTCATATACTTTTCCCAATGCTTTGGCGATTTCCTGTGCCATAGTATCGGCATTGGTATTGAGAATGGACCCTTTTCCGTCGTGCGTTAATGGAGCAACTACGGGAGTAAGTCCAATTTCCAGTAATTGTTTCCAGGTGCTTACTGGCAGCTGTTCATTTTTCACATCTCCTACAAAACCATAATCCACTTCTTTCACCGGACGTTTATTAGCAGGAACGAGGTTAGCATCGGCACCAGTGATACCAATGGCATTGCAACCCATGGTTTGTAAGCTGGCTACTATTTTCTTATTCACTAATCCACCGTACACCATTGTAACCACATCGAGAGTGGCAGCATCAGTAATCCTTCTTCCATCTACATATTTTGATTCAATTCCTAATTGATCGCCAATTCTTGTAGCTATCTTTCCTCCACCATGAATCAGTATCTTTTTTCCGGCAACAGCAGCAAATGATTCAAGGAACGACTGTAGTTGTGAATCGTTGTCGATGATGTTGCCGCCTATTTTGATGACTGTTACCATGGTATTTATAGTTATAAGTTATGAGTAGTAAGTTTTAAGTAAATTCAGGCTTCGTCCAAAATTTTACTACACATAACAAGGTACTTCGAACTGCTTACTATCTTATAACTTACTACTCAAAACTTCTTTCTTATTACTCACTACTCATAACTTACTACTTATTACTTTAAACTTATCACTTACCACTTCCCTCCAATATTTCCGCCAACACCGCCTGCGCCGCCCAAACCCTGTTAGATGCCTGCTGTGTTACAATGCTGTTGGGTCCGTCCAGAATTTCATCGCTAAGTTCCACATTTCTTCTTACGGGCAGGCAATGCATCACTTTGGCGTTATTGGTTGCCAGTAATTTTTCATTGGTGAGCATCCAGTCAGGATCGTTGCAATAGATTCTTCCATAGTCGGTGTACGTACTCCAGTTCTTCACATATACAAAATCGGCATCTTTTAATGCTTCTTCCTGATTATGGGTTATTGTGGCTCCTTTGGTGAATTGGGTGTCGAGTTCGTAATCTTCAGGATGAGTGATTACAAAATCGGCTTCTCCCCAGGCGTTTATCCATTGGGCGAAGCTGTTAGCTACACATTGCGGTAAAGGTTTTACGTGAGGTGCCCAGGTTAGGACTACTTTTGGTCTTCGCCCGCGGATGGCGGGGATTGGCGCAGATGAGTTGGATGAAACGTTCAGATGTTCTGTTATGGTAATGATGTCTGTAAGACTTTGAAGCGGATGTAGGGTGGCGCTTTCAAGACTTACGATGGGTATACCGGAATATTTGATGAATTGTTTGATATAAAGTTCGCTGTAATCGTCTTCCTTATTTTTCAATGATGGGAAAGTGCGTATTCCAAGAATATCGAAATAGTTTCCCAATATCGGGGCTGCATCTTTCACGTGCTCCACAGTAGTTCCACTCATGATAGCTTCTTCTTCAAACTCTAGCGACCAGCCTTCTTGTCCCACATTAAACACCACTGGCTCCATTCCCAGATTCTGTGCCGCTATCTGCGTACTCAATCTTGTCCGCATACTTGGATTCAGGAATAACAATCCCATACGTTTGCCAGCGCCCAATTGCTTATCGGCAGTGGGGTTTTGTTTGTAGCCCAGGGCTTTTTGGACGAGGGCTTTGATGTTGGGGGCGTCGTTACTAGAAATGAAGTGTTCCATACTGCTTAGCTTAAGGCCTAGGGCCTAAGGCCTAAGGCTTGCGTTTGATATTTTTATATTCTAATTATTTGTAACAATTAGGTGCTTGTTATTCCTCTTAGGTTCTATGACTTGGGTATAATGTTCGCTTTCCTTATTGTTTTAATTAAGTTAATCAGTTTTGATTTGATTACAGCTATTTTGTTAGTAGCTCTTTCAAATAAGCTGGAACTAATATAACCCAGGTCCTTTAACAACAGTAAACAGTATTCCGTTTCATGGGCTGAACCAAGCGAAATATCAAGAAATCTTGCAAACTCTGTTTCTGAAAACCTTCCACAGCCTTCTGCAATATTCATAGGAATTGAACTTGCAGCTCTTCTTAACTGAGAACAGAGTTCGTATTGCTCCGACTTAGGCAACACCGGCACTATTTCCTTATAAACAAAAACTGCAAATTCATGCGCACACTGCCACACTTCATAATTCTTATAATTTCTCATTGTCACCGAATTTTTCTTGTTCACAATTCATTCTCACCAACTCGGATCAAGCCTTAAAAACAAAGCTCAATACATTCATCCGTCAATTACTAAACCTCGTTTCAATCTCAGTACACGCCTTAGGCTTTAGGCCTTAAGCTTTAGGCCTAATATCAAGCCTTCAAAAGCGCAATCTCCTCCTTAATCGCATCAATAAAATCCTCCGCATCCCTTTTCTTCAACGCCAACGATGGCAGCAATCGGATTACGTTTGGTTTTGATTCTCCAGTGAATATTTTCTGGTTCCAGAGAAGGTTTTTCTTGAGATCTTTTAATTCTTCGGGAACATCAAAGCCGATCATTAGACCACGGCCTCTTACGTTTTTTAATTCGGGTATTTCTTTGAGAGCTTCTTTTATGTAATGTCCGGTGGTAACGGCATTGCCCATCAGTTTCTCTTCTTCAATCACTTCCAATACTGCAAGAGCAGCAGCACAAGCCAGATGATTGCCACCGAATGTGGTGCCTAGTTGGAAGTGCTTTGGTTTGATATGAGGAGCGATGATAACGCCGGCAACAGGGAATCCATTACCCATTCCTTTAGCCATTGTGTACATATCGGCATTTACTCCGGCGAAATCATGACTGAAGAATCTACCGCTTCTTCCATAACCACACTGAACGCTATCGGCTATATAAACGGCTCCATGCTCATCGCAAAGGGAACGGATTTTTTGCAGGAAACTATTCTCTGCTACATTGATACCGCCAACACCTTGTATGCCTTCGATGATTACTGAAGAGATCTCTTTCCCTTGTTTTGCGAAACAGGCTTCGAGAGCTTTTTCGTCGTTGAAAGGAAGGAAGATAATATTATCATTTTCATTCACTGGGGCTGTATAGCTCTTATTATCTGTTGCTGTAACTGCTAATGAAGTACGGCCGTGAAATGATTTGCTGAAAGCCACTACTTTTTTTCTTCCATTATGGAATGAAGCCATCTTTAATGCGTTCTCATTCGCTTCTGCACCACTATTGCAAAGGAAGAGTTGGTAGTCTTCTTTTCCAGAAAGCTTTCCAAGTCTTGATGCCAATTGTTGTTGCAACGGAATACGGATAGAGTTTGAATAGAAAGCGATCTGCTCCAATTGTGCTTCTATACGTTTTACCCAATGAGGATGTGTATGACCGATGCTGATTACTGCATGGCCTCCGTAAAGATCGAGGTACTGGTCGCCTTTGTCATCCCATACGTAGGATCCTTTGGCTTTTACGATAGTGATTTCGTTAATCGGGTAAACGTCGAATAAGTTCATTTTTGAAGTTTTTACCGTAGAGACGCAGGGAGCTGCGCTTTGGGTTCTTTGGAATTTGTTATTTAGTTTATTGTGTATTTTTATTACCGCGGAGACGCAGAGACGCAGGGAAAAGCGTCTTGCTTTCTTTGGAATATAATTTTCTTTTTGTATTTCTTCAGCGCATTACCCCGCGTCTCTGCGTCTCTGCGGTGAAAATTCCCTAAAATGCAGAAGCTTTCAATCGCAATCCTTCTTCTTCTCCCAACCCGAACATCAAATTCATATTCTGCACCGCTTGCCCGCTTGCGCCTTTCAATAAATTGTCGGCAACGGAATGAACTACTAATTGATTACCGGCTTTTTCAAGCTGGATGATGCATTTATTGGTATTGATCACTTGCTTCAGGAAAACAGGTTCATGAGTTACATGTGTGAAGGGATGAGCTTCGTAATAGGATTCATAGAGGGCATAGAGTTCATCGAGTTTCTTTTCGCAATGCAATTGGGAACTGATGAAGATGCCACGCGTGAAATCTCCTCTCCAGGGTACAAAATGTATTCCGTTAGTATCACCTAATGGTGTGGAAGGAAAACTGTTCTGCAGATGATGCAGGCTTTGATGTATCTCTCCCAAATGTTGGTGAGTAAGCGTTTTGTAAGCTTGAATATTGTTCGACCTCCAACTGAAATGGGAGGAAGCGCTTAATGATTGTCCGGCGCCAGTGCTGCCGGTTATACCTGTTGTGTGCACTTCTTTCAACAATCCAGCTTTTGCCAATGGCAATAATCCTAATTGGATAGTAGTAGCAAAACATCCAGGGTTGGCAATATTAGATGCTGCTTTGATTTCATTCTTATAAGCTTCTGGTAAACCATATACGAACTGGCGGGCACCGATTTCTGATTGTCCCAATAAACGGAAGTCGTTTGCCAGGTCAATGATCTTTACAGAAGCAGCCACTTTATTTTCAATCAGGAACTTGCGCGACTCACCATGTCCTAAGCAAAGGAACAGTACATCTACAGATCCTTTCTCAAAAAACTTATTATCACCTGTAAACACCAGTTCCGTATCTCCCAACAGATCCTGATGGATGCTATGAACAGGTTTATCGGCATTACTGCGACTATGGATATGAGATAGATTTACGCCGGGATGGTTGATCAGTAATCTTATCAATTCACCACCTGTGTAGCCTGCGCCGCCGATTATGCCGGCTTTTATTCTTTTTTGGGCATCTGAGTAAATTAAAAAGTCAAAATTAAAAAGTCAAAATGTTCGAAGTGCTGCCTTTCGCATCTAGCATCAAGCATCCTGCATCCAGCTTTAGGCCTTAGGCTTTGGGCCTTTCAATTCTCCGCTTGAACTGAGTTCCAGATCGACGTCTGATTTCCGAAAATCTTACTGAACCCTCTCACATCATCTCCAGTAAACCCGGTGTTCATTTCTCCGTATTTTCCAAACTTGCTGCTCATGAGGTCGTATGCACTGCTGATACCAATAACCTGGAAACGATATGGCATAAGCTGAACGAATACATCTCCGGTTACAGTTTCCTGACTGTTTTCGAGGAAGGCTTCGATATCGCGCATTACTGGATCGAGAATCTGTCCTTCATGCATCCAGTTACCATAGAATTGCGCCAGGGTATCTTTCCATTGCAATTGCCATTTGGTAAGAGTATGTTTTTCGAGGGCATGATGTGCTTTCAGGATCACCATTGGAGCAGCGGCTTCAAAACCCACACGTCCTTTGATACCGATGATGGTATCGCCCACATGAATATCGCGACCGATACCGAATGGACCAGCGATAGTTTGAAGGTATTGAATCGCTTCAGATGGATGACTGAATGATTTATCGTTTACAGTGGTAAGTTGTCCTTTTACAAAACCCAATTTCACTTCTTCAGCATCGGTTTTTGTAACCTGTGTAGGCCATGCCGATTCAGGTAACATGCCTTTGCTGTTCAGTGTTTCTTTTCCGCCAACACTTGTACCCCATAGTCCTTTGTTGATGGAGTACATCGCTTTTTCGAAATTGATCTCAACGCCTTTGCTTTTTAGATAAGTGATCTCTTCTTCGCGGCTTAGTTTGAGATCACGGATAGGAGTGATGATTTCAACACCGGGTATCATGATATGAAAGATCATATCGAAACGAACCTGGTCGTTACCAGCTCCAGTACTTCCGTAACTGCATCAGCAGCGCCTAGTGCTTTTACATGTTCAGCAATATGAAGCGCCTGACTGAGACGTTCTGCGATACGCTTAAGGGATAGGTGTTGTTCTTGAGACAGTTTCCGTAGATCAGGTATTTGATGATTCGGTCGTAATAGCCTTTAACGGCATTTACTGTTGTATGTGTTTTCACTCCCAGCTTATAGGCATGGGCTTCGATCTTTGTCAGTTCATCATCAGAAAATCCACCGGTGTTTACGATAACACTATGTACTTCGTATCCTTTCTCTTCGCTAAGATATTTTACACAATAGGTGGTATCAAGTCCGCCGCTGAATCCTAAAACTATTTTCTTGCTCATTCCGGGGTGGTGGATTTATAAGTTGAAAAAAAAGTGTAAGAATGATTTAGTGCTGCTGCCTCCATTACCTTCTTTCTCTTTACGAAGGAATGGTTTCAGCAATTTCCATTGTTTGAACTTGAGAAATCGTTCAAGTCCGGTTACATTCTCTTCGAAGAACTGCTTGGTCTCTTCTGGCTCGTAGTGATCTTTTGGATCATAGAGCATTGCGGTACACATACAGTTTTTGCGGTCCTTGCTCATTAAGATCTCATAGTTCACACAGCTTTTGCAACCTGCCCAGAAAGCTTCGTCCTGGCTCAGTTCGCTATAGGTTACAGGTTCGTAGCCGAGTTCGCTATTGATTTTCATAACGGCGAGACCGGTGGTAAGACCGAAGATCTTGGCTTCGGGATATTTTTTACGGCTCAGTTCAAATACTTTCTTTTTGATGGCTTTTGCCAATCCGCTTTTGCGGAAATCGGGTGCTACGATGAGTCCTGAGTTGGCTACATATTCGCCATGGCTCCAGGTTTCAATATAGCAGAAACCGGCCCAGATGCCATCCTGGTTAAAGGCGATCACGGCTTTGCCTTCCCTCATTTTCTCCTGGATATAGTCAGGGGTTCTTTTGGCGATTCCGGTGCCACGGGCTTTGGCGGAATTGGCCATTTCATCACAGATGATGGATGCGAAGTCGAGATGAGAATCATTGGCAATAACAATCTGAAAACTATGCTGCTGTTCCATTGCGGTCAAGATAAAAAGGTGAAATTCAATCGTTGAAAATGTGGAATAGTACACGAGTCCCCTTTGAGGGGTTCATAGTTCCGATACCTGAAAGGACACTATGGTAGAATGGTATCAACGTCGCACCACTACGGGAATTGGGCGACTGATAAAAACTGTACGAGGTTGTACAGGAAAAACCCCACGCAGTATAGTAGCCACGTTAGCAGCTACATCAGCGAGTATTATGGTGAGATTTTTTTGCATTTCTTATTAGAGTGTTCTGGTGCTTAAAAGTTTACCGGCACAAAAGAAAACATTTTTTTCAAGAATAGTCTTGTTTTTATGTGAAAATTTGGTGGGATACGAAATTATTTTAGATAACAATTGTTAGCGTAAAATGCTGCAGGAATAACATTTGACGTTATTCGACTACAGATTCTTACCTGTAATAAGTGTTTTGCGAAGTAAAACTTAATTAAACGGGGATGATAACAGAGTGGATGGCATCACTCATTTCCCTTATGAGAGTGGGATCTTTCTCGATGGCATTTCCTATCACAATCACATCAGCTCCTGCCTTGCAGTTGATATATGCTTTCTCAGGGTCTTTGATGCCACCACCGATCACTAATGGAGCTTCAATGACTCTTGATACCTGTTCAATCATGCTTTCGTGTATGGGTCTTTTAGCACCGCTGCCTGCATCCATATAAATCAGTTTCATTCCCAGCATTTCTCCAGCCATGGCTGTGCACATGGCAATTTCATTCTTGTCGGCAGGAATAGGTGCTGCATTGCTGATATACGAAACAGTGGTTGGCGCTCCTCCATCAATAACCATATATCCGGTGCTTATGATTTCCAAACCGCTTTGCTTTACTGCTGCAGCAGAAATCACATGCTGTCCAATCAGTAATTCGGGATTACGTCCTGAAATCAATGAAAGATAGAGCAGGGCATCGGCATGTGTGGTGATTTGGGAAGGACTTCCGGGGAAAAGTATCACTGGAATATCGCAGCTTTTCTTTATCTGCAAAACCACTTCGTCGAGACGGTTGCTGATCACCAGACTGCCACCAACCAGTAGATAATCAACACGGGCTTCAGTAACCATGCCCAGTAATTCGTCCATAGAAGCCGGGTTCACCTTGTCTGGGTCGATTAAAACGGCGAAAGATTTATGGCCTTTAGCTTTCTTTTCGGTAAGCGATGAGTAAATGCTATGGGTCATGCCCGGTCTGTTGATTTGCTACAAAAATGCAAAAACTTTTCCAAACCCTTGCATTTGAACTGTTATAATCGGAGTAATGTGGTGGCTTGCAGAAGATTATCGTTAAAAGCAAGGGTTCCTTTTCCTTGTACTCTTCGATATTGATAGCCAATTTCAAGGTCAATTCGATGAGAAAAGCGATAACCAAGTCCTCCAAAAGTCCTCGACTGATCGAAACTATGTCCATTTACCGCTGAAATATTCCCGAAATTCAGGAACAGTTCTTCCTGCAATATGCCATACATCCCTTTGGTAAAGGTCTTTTCGTATTTGAAGGGATGCATGAACCGTAGCCAGTAACGGAAGCGGTTTACATATTGGGAACCGGAGCTTTTCACTTTTGAGCCTTCGAGAACCGCTGTTGGTACAAATCGTTGTTCTAATGTGATTCGATGTGTAACGGTAAATTTTTGCAGAGGATGACGATACCACAATTGCTCCCATATCTGGTTTTCTGCCAGATAAGAAGTGTGACCACTGATGGTTGTTCTTGAATTGAAATGGTTGTATCCAAGAACGGTCCAGAAATTGGGATTAAAGCGATAGGCTATACCCGGACGAATGATCAGTGTTTGCAAATGTTGCCAGGCGTCGGAGGTTCTGTAATGGAAATCTGCCTGCAGGGTAACTTTTTTTGAGAGCTTTATGGAATTCAGGATGGCGAACCAGCCACCGGTGCGGCTTTGTGTTTGTGCGGTGAGGGTAAACTGGATCAGAAACAGTAGTGAGACTAGTAAAAAGCATTTTTTCATTGGTGCAAAAAAACGAAATTTCTGTGAAACAACACTGTAGAAGCGGTTTTACAAATTCTTACTGCAGATAAATGAGTGGTAATTGGCTGTAAGCTGCTGCTGTAGCGGCTTTTATGGATTTAAGAAATCATAAGGTGTAATGGAGTTCATATGAAACAGGCATGAAACAAGGGGTTTCATTGAATGTTGTGTTAGAAGGAATTGTGTGTTTCATTGGAGAAGACTTGAAATAACGGGATTGCTAGATTTTTTCGCGGTATCCACCAAAATTTTTTTTGCATGATTAGTGTGAAAAAACCTTAAAAACCGGCTAAACGAATACAGACGGGCACTTCGAAATTTCAAGATTCTATTATCCACAGACTGTGCATATCTCAACCCCGAAAAAGTGGATTTGAGACAATATTTTCGTTTTCCCCGTTTCGGTAATAATTTCTTAACACACACCAAATCTAACGGCTCTTATGTCTAACAATAAGCAAACTATGAAAGGCTTACAATTTACTCGCCGCTTCACTAAGGAAGCAGTGAATGTATTCGATCAGTTCGAGTATGATTATCGTACTTCAGTAATACGCAATCCCAGTGGAGAAGTAGTATTTGAAATGACTAATGTGGAAGTACCGCATCAGTGGAGTCAGATTGCTACCGACATCCTCGCTCAAAAATATTTCAGGAAAGCAGGTGTACCACAACCCGATGGTTCATTGGGTCGTGAAACATCCGTAAAGCAAGTTGCTCATCGTATGGCCAATTGCTGGCGCGTTTGGGGTGAGCGTTACGGTTACTTCGCTACTCCTGATGATGCACAAATTTTTTATGAAGAGTTAGTGTACTCTATCCTAAACCAGGCGTGTGTACCTAACAGTCCACAATGGTTCAATACCGGTTTGTATGAAAGCTATGGTATCAAAGGCAAACCACAGGGTCACTACTTTGTGGATGCTAATGACGGACAGTTGAAGAAATCAACTTCTGCTTATGAAAGGCCACAGCCTCATGCTTGCTTCATCCTTAGCGTGGATGATGATTTGGTGAACGAAGGGGGTATCATGGATCTCTGGGTTAGAGAAGCCCGCATTTTCAAATATGGTTCTGGTGTGGGAACTAACTTCAGTAATATCCGTGGGGAAAGCGAAAAATTAAGTGGTGGTGGTACTTCTTCAGGTTTGATGAGTTTCCTTAAGATAGGTGACCGTGCTGCAGGAGCTATCAAGAGTGGTGGTACAACCCGCCGCGCTGCCAAGATGGTGTGTCTGGATCTGGATCATCCTGAAATCATGGAGTTCATCAACTGGAAAGTGGAAGAAGAGAAGAAAGTGGGTGCTTTGATTGCAGCTGGTTATCCAAGTGATTACGAAGGAGAAGCCTATCGCACAGTAAGCGGACAAAACAGTAATAACTCCGTTCGTATCCCGAACGAATTTTTCGATAAGCTGGAGAAGAACGAAGACTGGGAACTGAAAGCGCGTATGGATGGCCGTGTGATGAAGAAAATCCCAGCCCGCGAAGTGTGGAACCAATTATCTTATGCAGCATGGCGTTGTGCCGACCCAGGAACACAGTACGACACTACTATCAACGAGTGGCATACTTGTCCTGAAGGCGGTCCAATCAGGGCTTCCAACCCTTGCAGCGAGTATATGTTCCTCGACAATACCGCTTGTAACCTTGCTTCTGTAAACCTCCGCAAGTTTTATAACGAAGACACTAACACTGTAGATGTAGAAGGTTTTGAATATACAAGCCGTTTGTGGACAGTGGTACTTGAAGTATCTGTTCTGATGGCACAATTCCCAAGTAAGGAAGTAGCCCAATTGAGTTACGATTACCGTACTCTCGGTTTGGGTTATGCTAACCTGGGAAGTATGCTGATGGTTATGGGTATTGCTTATGATAGTGAAGAAGCCCGTGGTATCGCTGGTGCTATTACCGCTATCATGACCGGCATTACTTACAAAACTTCTGCAGAAATCGCTTCCATACTCGGACCTTTCGCTAAATACGAAGACAATAAGGAGCATATGATGCGTGTAATGCGCAATCACCGTTTGGCTGCTTATGATGCTGATGAGTATGAAAAACTGAGCGTTAAGCCACAAGGTATCAAGGCAAAATATTGTCCTGATTACTTATTGACTGCCGCTACCAAAGCATGGGATGAAGCAGTTCAATTAGGTGAGAAATATGGTTACCGCAACGCTCAAACTACTGTTATTGCCCCAACAGGTACTATCGGTCTGGTAATGGATTGCGATACCACAGGTGTTGAACCAGATTTTGCCCTGGTGAAATTCAAGAAGCTCAGCGGTGGTGGTTATTTCAAGATCATCAACCAATCTGTTCCTGCAGCCCTGAAAAATTTGGGTTACAGCGAAAAAGAAACTGATGCCATCATCAAGTACACTGTAGGTTCAGGAACTTTTGCTGGTGCTCCTCATATCAACCACCAGTCACTCAGCGAAAAAGGATTTATTGCTGAAGAGATTAAGAAGCTGGATGCCGGCGTAGGTACAGCATTCGAAATCGGATTCGTATTCAACGTATACAATCTGGGTGAAGAATGTCTGCAACGCTTAGGATTCAAGCCAGAACAATATTTCAATTTTGAATGGAACCTCCTCGAAGCTTTAGGCTTTACCGATGAAGAAATAGAAGCGGCTAATGATTATGTATGTGGTACCATGACTATTGAAGGTGCCCCTTACTTAAAGAACGAACACCTGCCCGTTTTTGACTGTGCCAATAAGTGCGGTAAGAAAGGCGAACGCTATATCCATGCACACGGACATATCCGTATGATGGGTGCAGCACAGCCTTTCTTAAGCGGCGCGATCTCTAAGACTATCAACCTTCCTAACGAGGCGAATGTGGAAGAGATCTCCGATTCTTATTTGCTCAGCTGGCAGTTAGGTTTGAAAGCATGTGCTCTCTACCGTGATGGATCTAAGATGAGCCAACCTCTCAGCAACAAGAGCGATAAGAAGAAAAAAGAAGATACAACCGAAGAAGCAAAAGCAGATGAAACTGCTACAGCAACTGCAGCCATTGAATCGAATATCGTGGATATGGGCAAGCTTACTGTTGAAGAGTTATTGGAAGAAGTTCAGAAACGTGTTCAATCTTCTCCTGATACCAAACTGAAACGTGAACTGGCCCGCATCGTTGAGCGCAGAACACTTCCAGCTAAGCGTCGTGGATTTACACAGAAAGCAAAAATCAACGGTCAAGCCCTCTTCCTCCGCACCGGTGAATATGGTGATGGTACTGTAGGTGAAATATTCATCGACATGGCCAAGGAAGGAGCTACCATGAGAAGTATGCTGAACTGTTTCGCTATCTCTATTTCTATCGGTCTCCAGTATGGTGTGCCTTTAGAAGAATTCGTAGAGAAATTCGTGTTCACCCGCTTCGAACCATCAGGAATGGTGGATCACCCGAATATCAAAACAACAACCTCAATAGTAGACTTCATCTTCAGGGCGTTGGCTTATGAATACCTGGGAAGAACAGACCTCGTTCATGTGCTCGACAAACCAGAAGTATTGAATACCGGTACTGATGATTGGGATGAAATTCCAACATCTCTCGAGTACGATAAGAAAGCTACACCTGAATTGAGTGAAGTTCGTATTGTACCTGCCCGCACAAAACCAGCCGATGCTGAACCAGTGAAAGCAGCCGCTCCCGCGCGCTGTTAGAGCTGAAAGCAGTCTCGATATGGTGAATGCAGCAGCAAAGAACATGCAGAGCGATGCTCCGGCTTGTAACACTTGCGGACATATAACTATCCGTAGTGGTACCTGCTACAAATGCCTGAACTGTGGCAATAGCATGGGTTGCAGCTAAACAATAAGTAAGTAATACTTGAAATAGAAAACCGCTCCAGTTGGAGCGGTTTTTTTATTTTTATAAGTCTGAATAAAATTATTGAATCATTTATTCAGGACTTGCTTTTCCTTTAGCAATTGTAATAAGAGAGGTAGTGCTTTTCTCTGCTCCTTTTTTATTCAGGTGTCCTTTGTCAGAAAAATATTCATATTGATAGTTAAGGTAATCGCCAATATAAATGAAGTCGAGTCCTTTCTTTTCGCAATAGGATGTGAAGCTACTGATATGATTTTTACCAGCAGCAGAAGTATCGGCTAATGTAAGTGGCAGAACAAAGAGAATTGGTTTTACATTTTTCTCTTTACAAATATCAATCACTTTGTTGAGGTATTTGAAAGAGCCATTTGATTCTCCGAAATCAACGGGAGCCAAAGTGGTATCCCAATTATCATACTTATTACTATAGCTGTATCTTGAACCAGTGGTACTATCAAAATCCTGTTTCATGTAATTGAGATAGGTGTTAGATAGTATATGTGGTCCCCAATAATAGTTGTACTCAGCATATTTCCAGAAAGGAAGATAACGGTCGAAATACCATTTCTTTCCATACCCCTTGTAATGATTAAATACTTCATCATAGTTCAGGAAGGGAATCATTCTTCCATCTGCAATATCTGTTTGTAATTCTGAATTGGCGAGATTTGGGTTATCGAGGCATATGAACAGGTATTTAACTTTGTTTTCATTTCTTCTGAGGAAGATATCAGCCAAAACACTTTGCGTGCCTATATGGCTGCCATCCAAAGAAAGATTTATTCCTTTCATGCCAAGTGTTGAATCTGCCAGTTCAAGGTCGAATCCCATATAGGCATGCGAGGCTCCGAGTACTGCATAATCGTAGTTCTGTTTTTCCTTATGGATGATCCATTGTGTTTTGTACAGGTTATTTGCCTGAAACCTTTTGGTAAACCATCCATCCAGCAGGAACATGACTGCTACTACAACTAAGACGATGATTATATGATTACGATATTTCATGAATGCGGTTGATTAGAATTGGAAGTAAATAAAGCTTTGAGCGTTTTTGAATGAACCGAAAAAGATAAACAACAGGAATAGATAGCCATAGAATATCATTCTCAGATAGGGCTTATCTTCAAAAAGCTGTTTTATCCTTTCTTTCCTCATGAATATTTCAAATAGTATAAAGTTGACCAATACAAAGAAGCCAACAAGGAGCGAATATTTCAATGCTGCGGTAAGCTGCTCATATTGGGCACTGAATGATGTATAGTTGAAGAATCCTTTTATTACACTATAAGCTTTCTGGAAAGATTCTGCCCTGAAGAAAATCCAAACGAATTGAACGAATATAAATACACCGAATACGCTTAATCCATTATGCAACCAGGCCGGCCAATTAGCGAAGAAGGTTTTCCTTGGGTTTTTTGTAATTAATTCGAAGGTAACAGCAACACCATGCAAAAATCCCCAGATCACGAATGTCCAGCCAGCTCCATGCCATATACCACTGATCATGAAAACCATGAACATGTTAAATGCCTGCCTTGGCAAGGGCACCCTATTACCTCCCAGCGGGATGTAGAGATAGTCCCTGAACCAGGTAGATAAAGATATATGCCAGCGTTTCCAGAATTCTGAAACGGATTTAGCAAAATAGGGATAATTGAAGTTGGTCATCAGGTGCACACCCATAATACGCGCACAACCAGTGGCTATATCAGAGTATCCTGAAAAGTCGCAATAGATCTGGAATGAAAAGAACAGGGTTCCTATCAATGACCATACTGTATTGAAACCATAAGTACCTGCATACATTGAATCAGTGATGATAGACAACCGGTCGGCAACCACCACTTTTTTGAAAAGTCCCCAGCCTATAAGTGTCAACCCGCTTAAGAACCGGTCATAACTGAACTTATGATGTTCTTTTAATTGGTGCAGGATGTTTTGTGGACGTTCTATAGGACCAGCCACCAACTGCGGATAATACATTACATAAAGTGAATAGATACCGAAATGTCTTTCTGCTTTTTGATTACCTCTGTACACTTCAATAGTATAGCTCATTGCCTGAAAGGTGTGGAAGCTAAGTCCAATTGGTAGTAATATCTTGAGGTAAGGAATCTGGTTCGTATATCCGAAAAGCTGGCAGAGACCGGTTATATTATCGTTGATGAAGTTGTAATATTTGAATACTGCCAGAACGCCGATATTGGCGATAAGGCTTAAGATCAGGTATTGCCGTTTTGTCGATTTCTTTTCAGCCCCTTCAATTTTGATACCTGCTATATAATCCACTACAATGGTAAAACCAAGAATGAGTATGTACTCTGGTTTAAAGAACATGTAGAAGAAGCAGGAAGCAACAAGAAGCAGTATCCACCTGTAAACATGAGGTAATGAGAAAAAGAACGTCGTTACGACGATAAAGAAAATAAGGAAATCGATAGAGTTAAAAAGCATTACCGGTCATTTTGGGTGCGCAAATTTATAGGGTGCACTATGAATTTGCAATAGGGTTAGTAGCAGTTTACAAAATAGCTTCATCAGGAATGAGGGTAATTCTGCCCGGCATCATTTTCAACTCACCTTTGTCAATCCTGACTGATTTCGTATAACTAGCTGTAAATGCAACTTATAACGCTTTAAACTGCGCATTATTTTTTTGCCCCCAATATAAAATATTGTTCATCTTCAGGAGGTTAGGAACAACCAGGAGAGTGGTTTAATTAGCCAAAATCATATAAAAAATGAAAATGGCTCCATATTAAAGCCTTGAAAATAATATGGAATTATAACTAGCTGATAATTATATGGTTGTTACTGAAATCATAATTTTTATTCAACTGTACTTGCATGGCAATTTTAAACGGCTATTTTCGTTTTCTACTTTCTAATGAAATAAATCCGGACGGTTATGCAAATGAAAACAAGGACAGTTATCGCCCTTATGGTTATTGGTATGGCATTTTTTACATCCTGCGCCAGAAGTATCACTACCTGGCAGGCAGCAAACGGTAAGGCCAAATGCGGCCGCTCACTCCGTTAATTCTCCCGACTTTTATCGCTTCTGAACAAAATCCCTCAGATAGCTGCAAGTATTAAAAGCTTCCTTATAAAACGGGGTGCTATTGAAATTCTTTTGCAATAGACTGAAGGATGAATTCCTTTTATCAAAATTGGTAAGCCAGTCGTGATAAGCTTTGGTTCTTTTTGGACCTTCCTCTACATCGTAATAATTTGGGATGCCAAATACTTTTTGGTCGCACTTAGCTGCCATGAAAATGCAGCGTGCCTGAAAATCTTTTTGCAATGTTTGCGCCAGTGCTTTGAGATAATATTCACGAGCCTTCTTTACCTCATAATAATCCTTGTTGGGCACCTGGATATTATAAGAAGGGTCTTTATAATAAACTTCTCCGGTACTCCAGCTATATTGAACCAATAACCAGCTATTACCCCAGTAACTCATATTGTAATATCCTTTTGCCAGTTCATAATATAGTTTAGCTTTTGCTTCGCGGTCTGTTTCTGCCGCTGCTTTCTTTTCCAAAGAAAGTATTCGTTGAGTGAACTGAAG
>JBGAQE010000001.1:0-129334 GCA_044220885.1 Chitinophagaceae bacterium | reverse complement strand
CGGCCCGTACCGCCCTTAGAACACAACAGATTGTTGCTTTTGAAAGTGGAGTACCAGATACTGTAGATCCATTAGCTGGAAGTTATTTTGTAGAAGCTCTTACCGCCGAAGTGGAATTGGCTGCAAAACAATTGATGGATAAGATTGATGCCATGGGAGGAAGTGTAAGTGCTATTGAAGAAGGATTCATGCAAGATGAAATTGCCAGAAGTGCTTATGACTACCAGCGTCAAATAGAAAGAGGTGAAAAGATCATTGTGGGAGTCAATAAATTTCAGGTGAATTCCGACACTCATTTCCCACTACTAAAAGTGGATGATACCATAAGGGCTGAACAGATTGCAAGAATAGATTCTTTAAAAAGCAATCGTGACCCGGCAAAATGTGATCAATTGTTGCAGCAATTGAATGATAAGGCCAGCAGCAGTGAAAACATTATGCCTACAGTAATTGAAGCTGTTGAGCACAAATGTACATTAGGGGAAATATCTGATGAGCTCCGCAGCGTTTATGGGGAATACAAATAAAGCCGCTTCAAATTAAAATTTGAAATTCCAGGTAACCGAAGGCAGAATCGGAAACAGGGATACCTGACGGGCATCAATTTTCAAACTACCATCGAAGGGACTTCCTGTCTGATCAAAATAGATGAAATAGGGATTCATCCTGCTATAGCTATTATAGATGCTGAAAACCCAATAATGCGTGAACTTGCCGTTTTTCGGCTGCTTCGGAGTAAGGGTAGCAGATAAGTCTAACCGATGATAAGAAGGAAGCCTGTATTGATTCACCTTACTATATTCCTGTGTAAGCACGCCATTAACGATATAGAAACGCTCAGGAAGTGTGGTTGAATTCCCGGTACCATAAACGAATACCGCTGAGAACTTCCATTTTTTATTGAGGTCGTACATACCCACTACACTAAGGTCGTGACGACGATCGTATTTTGCCGGATACTTCTCTCCCCCATTCAATTGAGGGAATTTCCTCCAGGTCCAGCTTAATGTATAACCGATCCATCCTGTAAAGCGGCCCCTTACCTTATTGATGAATATCTCTGAGCCATAACTCCAACCCTTACCAAATACAAAATCTTCTTCCGGATCCTTTAAGCTTTGCGTATACCCTTCCTTATACTCAATCTGATTCTGCATATCCTTGAAATACACTTCCAAAGAAGTTTCATACATATTGTCCTTGAAATTCTTGAACAATCCAGCGGCATACATCCAACTGATCTGTGGCTTTACCCTGTAGGTACTGGGCACCCAAAGATCTGTAGGTAAAGTGGACCCTGCATTACTAACCAGATGAATATATTGGAGATTTCGGGTAACAGAAGCTTTTATTGAGGTTTCATCGGTTAATGAATACCGTATTGTCATCCTTGGCTCGAGACCCCCGTATTTCTTAATGGGTTGTCCGTTGGAATAAACTGTACTGTCTGTTTTATTCCCATCGATATCCCTGTTATAGATTGTATAAGGTCCTAATTGGGTAAACTGACTATAACGCAATCCGGAACTAAGTTTCACATCATCACTTATATCCCAGTCGTGCTGAACATATAAACCAGCTTCCCCAGCAAACTTCACACTTTCATTATTAGGATCGAATGTGGTGCTACCCTGACTACCACTAACAATATTGGGAGTGAATTTGTGATAGGTATACAAACCACCGAACTTAAGTTTGTGTTGTGGTGCCGGGAAATAATCGAAATCCACTTTCGCTGTTGCATCCCTGATACCTGAATTCAGTTTGATATTGAAATCGTTTTGGGAGCCACCAAAAGAGAAATAATAATCGTTGTAGACCAAAGTGGTATTAGCGAACAGCTTCTTATTGAAAACGTGGTTCCATCTAAGGGTAGCTGTTGAATTTCCCCAGGGAATATTCGCCTTGAATGACCTGTTTGAATTATTGAATGTAAATACATCTCTTCCAAAATAGCCACTAAGGTATAATCGATCTTTTTCAGAGAATTTATAATTCACTTTTGCATTGAGATCGTAGAAATAATACCCTGAACCATAAAAGTCACTGGTCTTTGGAATAAAGGGGGTGGCAATAACATCAACATATGTTCTTCTTGCAGAAACCATGAAGGAAGCTTTATCTTTCTTTATGGGTCCTTGTACCGAAAGCCGGGACGCAATAGCTCCTATCCCACCTTCCACTTCATACTTCTTCATATTACCTTCCTTCATCGAAACATCGAGTACAGAAGATAAACGACCGCCATATTGCGCAGGCATACCTCCTTTGATAAGAGAGGTATTCTTTATGGCATCTGAATTGAATATGGAAAAGAAACCGAACAGATGTCCGGTATTGTAAACTATGGCATCATCAAGAAGAATAAGGTTCTGGTCGGGTCCACCACCTCTGACATACAATCCTGTATTTCCTTCTCCTGCGTTCCTAACACCTGGTAATAGTTGTAGTGTCTTAAGAAGGTCCACTTCCCCAAAGATTACCGGGACTGATTTCAGTTGTGCGTTACTCAGGTCGAACTTACCCATTTGGGCATTCTTCACATTACCATCACGTCTTTTGCTATAGACCACTACTTCCTGCAATACGGAGCGCTGTAATAACTGGAAATTGAGCTGGAAGCTGGAATCAAGGTTGATTGAAATCTGTTGTGGCAGGTATCCTGCGAAAGAGGCTATAATCTGGTATGTGCCTTTGGGAAGTGTTATTGAATAAAAGCCATATTGGTTACTGGTAACTCCTTTACCATTAAAAGAAATGGAAGCACCAATCATGGTTTCACCCGACAGTGAATCCTTGATATAACCACTGAGGGTATATTTATTCTGTGAATTGGAGAACAGACTACCCAGTAAGCACAAAAACAGGAACAGATATTTCATCGATAAGGTTTCAACAAACCAGCAGGTGCATAGTTCACCATACTGGTCAAATCAGCTATTTCTTTTGCGAAAAATCGAGCGAATCTTCCAGGCTTCCGCAGTCGGGCATCTTCGCACCGAAATAAGGGTTCTTTATTTCCCTTTCGCCACTCAACCAATAGGCTCCTTTATTATTAAAGGCCATTGGACAGTACTGATAATATATTTTTTTACCATCATATTTCACAGTACGGGTGAGGTCATAAAGTACGTTGGTGATCATTTCAAATTCCTTGCGTTTTGCTTCAATATCGGCTTCCCCTAAAAGTCCCTTAGCTGAACCGCTGATTGTAGCTGCATAATTCTTTGCAGTTTCCTTAATCAGGGAATCAGCTTTCATATCGTTCACTTTTAAACTATCAGCTGCCACCTGCAGGGCCACTGCAGCCTTATTTATGGCAACAGTATCGTCTTTGAACAGGCCTTCTTTAATGTCGAGATAAGCAGTAAGAAGTGCAGAATAAGACTGGTTAAAAGGGCCGGAATTAGCTTCCTGCGTAAGTGGCTGGTCTTTAGGGCCGCGATCCACTTTCTCCTTATTAAAAAACAGGAAATAGGCACCCACAGCAAGGGCTACCACAACTAATAACAACATAACTGGACGCTTCATGTAGTTCAAATTTGGTGCAAAGGTAAAAGATATCTGCTTTCAGCGGAGATTTGAGTACTTTTGCGGGGCTTTTTTTAAGTGGATGCTGGATGCTGGATGCTGGATGCTGGATGCTGGATGCTGGATGCTGGATGCTGGATGCTGGATGCTGGATGCTCAAGGCCTCCGGCCTTGACATAATTCGGAGCTCAAAACATTTTACTCGAAGACTGAATACTGCCTCAAGCATTAAGCATTAAGCCTAAAGCAAAAAAAGAAAAGCAAAAAAACACTTCAAAATAACAGAAAAAGATGCTCGCAGGACTGACAAACGTGCTTTTTGAATTTGGATCAAGGGTGATAGTAGAAAATGCCACCTGGCATATACAACCCGGGGAACGGATTGGATTGATTGGTTATAATGGAACTGGTAAATCAACATTGCTGAAAGTGTTGGTGGGTGAATACCAGGTTTCAGGAGGTACAGTAGAACGTAGTAAGAATACAAGTATCGGCTACCTGCACCAGGATCTGCTGAGTTTCGATACAAATGATTCCATTGAACAGGTGGCGCTTGGTGCTTTTGAAAGGGTGCTGCAACTGGAAAAAGAATTGGAAGAGATTGGAAAGGAACTGGAGAAAACTGGCGATGAAAAAACATTGCATGAGTATACCGACAGGTTGCATGAAATGGATACGCTGGATGGTTATACTATCCACCATAGAACAGCTGAAGTGCTCCAGGGTTTAGGCTTCGCCAACAGCGACCTGAAAAGACCATATAAAGAATTCAGTGGAGGATGGAGAATGCGGGTGTTGCTGGCGAAAATGATCCTTCAACAACCGGATCTGTTATTGCTTGATGAGCCTACCAACCACCTTGACTTACCATCAATAGAATGGCTGGAGAAATATCTGCAACACTATCAGGGCTCTGTTGTGATAGTAAGCCACGATAAATTCTTCCTCAACAGGATGGTGAATAAGATAGTAGAAGTGTACCAGCAACAGCTTAATATCTATAATGGCGATTTCGATTTCTATGAAAGGGAAAAAGCCATAAGGATAGACCTTCAGCAAAAGGCATTTGAAAACCAGCAGGATTATATCCGTCAGCAGGAACGATTCATTGAACGATTCAAAGCTAAAGCCAGTAAGGCAGCACAGGCACAAAGTATCCAGAAGCGATTGGATAAACTCGATAAGATCGAAGAAGCAGAATTGGAACGTCCGAATATCAAAATCAATTTCAGAGTGGACAGAGTTCCCGGAAAGGTTTTGGCGGAATTAAAAGAGATCACAAAATCGTTCGGAGAAAACACTATCGTAAAAGATACCAGTGTTGAAATTAATCGTGGCGATAAGATTGCATTGATTGGTGCAAACGGAAAGGGTAAGTCTACCCTACTACGTATCATAGCTGGTGTAGAAAGCTATGAGGGTGATAGAAAATGGGGACATAATGTAGAAGAGAGTTTCTATGCCCAGCATCAGTTGGAAGCCCTGAATATCAACAATACCATTCTGGATGAGATGAAGGAATGCGGCAGTCAGATGTCGGAGCAGGAACTCAGAAACCTTCTTGGTTGTTTCTTATTCGGAGGTGAAGAGATAGATAAGAAAATTAAAGTATTAAGCGGAGGAGAGAAAGCCAGGGTGGCATTGGCAAAAACTATTGTAAGCAAGGCCAATTTCCTGATGCTCGATGAACCTACCAACCACCTTGATATGCATTCAGTGGAATTGCTGGCCGATGCATTGATGAAATATGAAGGAACCTATATTTTCGTGAGTCACGACCGTTATTTCATATCAAAAGCAGCCAACAAAATTTGGGAGATAGAAGACCAGCAGATAAAAGAGTTTTCAGGAGGGTATGAAGAATGGGTGGCCTGGAAAGAAAGGGCCGCCAAGCAAGCAGCAGCCAACGCAAAAAATAATGCAGCAAGTAAGCCAGCCCCTGTTGTAGCGGCACCTGCACCGGTACAGAAACCAAAACAGGAGAACAATGCCCCAACAGCCATTAATAAGGAAGTAAAAAAGGAGCTTCAGCGCTTGCAAAAGCAATTCCAACAGCTGGAAGAGAAAATAGCCTCCCTAAATAAGCAGCAGATAGATCTACAAGCATCTTTGGCCTCACCTGAAGTTTATTCAGACAGAAATGCATTTCAAAAAACAGAAGCTGCTTTTATTGCAGCAGGCAAAGAACTCTCGCAATGCAATAAAGAGTATGAAATAATATTTGAAAAGATCATGGATCTGGAAAGCAAGCAATAATTTCTTATTTCCATTTCACAACTAACATATTGAATAGAAATTAAAAGGAAGCCTGTTAATACAAGGCTTCCTTTCTTATATATATCCCTCTTTTAGTATTATAATTCATACCCTATAGTACTATTTCCCAACTAATAGCATATAACATCAATTCTTAACATTTGACCGATAGCATATCCCCTATCTTTTAAGTACCTTCACTAACTAATTAATCAGTTGATGTACCGCCTTATCTTCTTCTTTCTTCTTTTAAGTTTTTCTCAATCAGTCTACTCACAAACTAATAATCGTCCTAAAATTGGCCTTACCTTAAGTGGCGGCGGTGCTAAAGGACTTGCACATATCGGTATTCTTAAAGCTATAGATTCTGCAGGCTTAAAAGTTGATTATATCACCGGCACCAGTATGGGTAGTATAGTAGGTTCCTTATATGCAGCGGGCTATTCAGGAAAACAACTGGATACTATTGCAAGAAAACTGGACTGGGATATATTACTAAGCAATGCCTCTTCCCTATCTTCCCTAAGGGCCCTTGTAATGGAAGAAAAAGAAGAGTATGGCAAATATGATATTGAACTTCCATGGCTGAATCATAAATTTCATCTGCCCAGTGGTGTATTGGAAAGTGAAGAATTATGGTTGAAATTCTCCGAACTTTTTTTTCCTGTCTATAATATCAAGGATTTTTCAAGATTTTCAATTCCATTCAAATGTATTGCAGTTGACATTGCCAATGGGGAAGCTGTAGTTTTATCTGATGGCGAAATAGTTTCAGCAATACGTTCAAGCATGGCCATCCCTTCAGTATTTACGGCTGTAGAAACAAAAGGGAGAAAACTGGTTGATGGTGGAGTTGTGAGAAACTTTCCGGTAAAAGATGTGCGACAGATGGGAGCCGATATAGTTATTGGAAGTAATGTTTCCACCGGATTATTACCCAAAGAGAAAGTGAACAATGCCATACAGGTATTGATGCAAATTGCTTTCTTTAAGGAAGCCGAAGATACAAGAAGAGAGATAGCATTAAGCGATATCTATATACCGATTCCGGTCGACAACTATACCTCTGCCAGTTTTAATAAAGCAACTGAAATCATTGAAACTGGTTTAAATGAAGGAGATAAATGGTATCCTGTTTTCAAACATCTTGCCGATAGCCTGAATGCTATTTATGGAAAACAGGATTTCACCACAGACCGGTTACCTAAAGTGGATTCAATAAAAATTACCAGTATAGATGTAGAAGGGCTAAAGAATACCACCGACGATTTTTTTGTGCATATGATGGGTTACTATAATAATCGATATTATACCCCTGAAAAACTCGGGAAAATGGTAAGGAAAGTATTCGGCACCCGTTATTATAACCGCATACTTTATTCATTGGAACCAACCGGAAATAATGAAGCCAGAATACATTTCCAGGTAGAAGAAAATCCAAGAAGCTTTGCCAAACTAGGATTACATTATAACAAGTTTACAGGCATCGGCATCATCGCCAACCTTACTACCCGTAACTTCTTCGCACCCCATTCCAGAAGCTTCGTAACGCTTAATCTGGGAGAACGATTCAGGGTGAAGGGTGAGCATCTGCAATATTTAGGAAGAGGTAAAAACCTGGCAGCCTTATTAGGAGCACAATATGAATACCTTGATATCCCCACATTCACCAATTATAAGAAAGACGGGGTATACAGGCAGAATTATTTCACCTCTTTTTTAAAGATGCAATACTCAAGCAACCGAAAATTCACAATCGGTAATGGAATACGTTACGAATGGTCGAATGTAAAACCAACCATTGTAACTCCTTTCCAATTAAAGGGCAGCAATAAATTCACTACATTATTCCTTTATTGGAATATAAATACACTTGACAGACCTGTACTACCCCGCAAAGGAGTAAAGATGGATAGTGAATTGGGATTGGTTTTCAATCAAAGACCCGAAGTGGAAGTTTTTGTAAACGGACAAAGGTTAATCCTGATTCACTCGGTATAAAATATAATAACTATCAGCGATTCTCATTCAATTTTGAAACCTACTCTCCTATTGGTAAAAGAGGAACATTCCTTACACATTTCCAAACAGGCATTAACTTCAACTACGACCAGAATATCTTCAACGATTTTGTAATTGGGGGAATGACAAGAATGTTCCATAACCAGATATTGTTTGCTGGATTGGAAGAAGGCAGTTTCTTCACCCCAAGTGTAACATCATTACAGCTAGGGTTGAGGATGAATATCAGCAACTCATTATATGCGACAGCAAAGACAAATGCGTTGGTGAATAATTATATAAGTCCAGACAACCATCTGCAAAGGCCGAATTTCTTATCGGGACATGCATTATCTATGGGATATAATTTTGCCTTAGGTCCATTAGAGATCAGTGCCATGTATAGCGACCAGTCGAGAAAATTCTCAACCTATATCAATCTTGGAATTCCCTTCTAAGAAAGGCGGGCTTTAAGGAAATCGCTTACCAGATAAGAAATCAGCTTTCCTGTAGTATCCTGCTTCCTGCTATCAGTTAGCTGCGTTGCCCCTTCACAAATATGCAAATAAGCCACTTTACAGTCCACTGCTGTGAAGTTCATATATTGACGGGCAAGTAATACTGGTATTCCTGATGGTGTCTGGGCACTGCTTAACACCCCTTCTATGGCATCCAGATCCAATTCCACTCCGGTAAAATTATCTTCTGTGAATCCGGTAGCATGAGCCACCGCTTGTATGAAGTTCCTTTTTTCATGGATGAAGATATCTTCATAGGTGATGATATCTATAAAAGGGTTGTTGACAATATCGAGCCAGACATTCTGTGGAAGATAATTTTCATGTATACCGATGATACAATACTTCTGAAGGAACCCATCCTCTTCCGCATACCTGAATCCATTGCCACTATGACGTCCTTCAGATGGACGGAAATCGCTGTGCGCATCAAGGTTCACGGCATTTATTTGGGCTAGTTCCAGCAATCCGGCTTTTAAAAGTCCTTTAGATGCGCCTTTTATAAGCGGATAGGCATTATTGTGACCTCCTCCAATAGCAACCGGTAATTTTTTGTATGATGTAATCAGTTTTGTTAGCGCTTCCACTTCTTCATCGATCGTATTAACGGCATGACGATAAGCATCGATTTTTTCCTCGTGGCCATGGGCATGTTGTTCGATAAGATATTTCAGATCACCAAAATCAAAATGCCCAAGAAGTAATATCGAATCTCCTGAAAGGAAATCATTGCTCTGTACGTTTAAGAAAGAAGAAAGAAAGGGAACCCAAACGGAATCGGTTCCTCCTATTCCGCTATTGGCCCTTACACCAATATCTTCGGGAATACCAAATATTACAAACTGGATGGCAGGATTCTGAAGTGCTTTTTCAAGTTGCTCCCTTGAATTGGGAACATGTACATGTTCTCCGATTTTGGTTTCAAACCTGCGAATACGAGTCAGGGATAAAACATCCTCCTTAGTATAATACCGGAAATGCTGCATATCGTTATTTATGAATAACAATATAGCGAAAGAATATTATTCTGCCGCTTCATTCACTTTGGGAGGAAAGATAAAATGAAGCGGTTTTTTTATATAATACCGGCCAAGAATGCCGAGAAACTCAGGGTAATCCTTTAGTTGAATGCCTCTGGATCTTACAGCCATTATAAATGCCAGGGAAAAACTTATCAGGAAATTAAAGAATCCTATTCCAAATACCCCCAAAAATACCCAAACCAGGAATGATGTATCGATATGTTGTCCCCATAATCCGTAAAGTCCAATAGCTACATTACCTGCAGCAATGGTGATATGCCGAATATCAAACGGAATAGCGAATATCTTAACAATTACTCCTGCCATACCTAAGAAGAAACCGAGAGCCACATTGCCTATGATAGCGCCCGCATTTTTTTCAACAAATCTGGCAAAAGACTGAAGCGTACCAGAAGCAAGGGTCACCTTTAGGAGCGGATGTTTAATCAGCCTTTCCCTGATATGGCTGAAGTACATCTTATTTTGGATATATCCGGATATTAAACCACTAATGAAAAGGAAAAACCTGTGAAACAGGCATATAATAATGCGGGGCTCTGGAATGGATGCTGATCCTTCAACAGTTTCATTGCAGCATCCCCTTCAGCAATTTTATTACCGGTTGCTATATCATATAACCAGGCCATAAGGAAAGTAACCGGGAAAACGATTACAAGATTCCCAAAAAAAGAAGCGAACTGGCTTCTGGATACTTTGGAAACGGTAACGGCCAGTTCATGCAAATCAGGCGGACTATCCTGTTTTCTAAGATCGAGTGTGGAAGCAATGGCGCTGGCAGTAAATGCTGGTTGCTTTGTAGCAAGTGTTGTATGTGTTTGTTCAATAATCAGGAATCCAGCACTATAATTGATGCTGTACACAAAACCCTGCCAAAACGGAGCCCAATGCAGCGTGGTCAATAGATTTTTAAAAATAGCAATGAAGCTTATAATGAAACCACCCCACATCGAACTACCAATCATATGCCGGTATTCTGCAGGAGTACTGGTAATATATTTATCCCCTTTAATCCCTTTATGCTCTGCAATCCTGTAAGCCAGATAGCCCATACCCTGCGATAATAATTCGCGAATACTGTTCTTCCTGTTTTCATTTCTCACTAATCCCCTGAAAAGATCTACCAGTCTTCCAGTATCAAAATGATGATCCCGGTCCAATGTATCCAGTAATAATTTCATCCTATCCAGTCTATGCTTTAACATGACAGTAATATAGGTTTGATTGATACTAGTACCTTTTTCGCTTTGATATTGGTGTATTGTATCCAAATTCTCTTCACAGAGGCTTATCATATTCTTCACCTGAATAGCCTGTTCTACTATCAATTTCTGATCCTGATGGTTTATCAAAAGATCTTCCAGTTCATGTATTTCATAATTCAGTTGAATAAAAGGATTCGTTTCCCTCATAGCCTGGGGAAGGTATCTTGTAATCTCTTTTTCCAATCCCAATTGGGTAACCTGAAAGGATAATAATTTCAGGGATTTAAATAAATGTGATGGCAACTGAGAATCCTGCTCAGGATTTTTCAACTCCAGTAATTCAAAAAAACGAATCCATGTTTCGCGTTTTATTTCAGCTATCCAGAAACAATCTGTTTTTCTATAGAAGACAGTATTTATTACATAAAGGAAATCGTTTTCAGGTATCAGGGCGGGTATCAGCTTATGCCTGCAACGTGAAAAGAATTCCTGCCAGAATCCTCTGGCCAATGGAATACCGCTTTCAGTTATTGCTGTGTCAAGATCGGTTGAATTCAATTGTAACAGCATGGCTAACTGTACCGTATTTAATAAGGAAGGCGATTGCTCCAATACTTCAATCATCTTCTCCATGCTTTGCTGGGGACTTGAAGCACCTTCTTTTCTTAGTACATTAAAGAATGAAACAAGGAATTTCAAACCTGATGATCTGTCTGCAATAAGGAATTTACCAGGATCAGCTAAATAAGTATCCAGAAAGGTCTTTTTATCTTTCGAAGTAAACATTCAGGTTTATTATTTAAAAGGACGAAACAATTCAATTAATCCACTCACCCTTAATCATCACTTTTTCTATTGATTAGCTCCAAATGCATAAGGAAGATATGCCAGAGAGGGCAATTGCTGTGTTATAATAAGGTTAGCTATTTTCCCAATTGAAATACTGCCCAACCTCCTTTTGCAATTCCATAGCGAAAGCCCCATTTATTGTGGCTGCATTGATAGCTTCTCTCCGGAAGCATTTTCATCTGTATACAAGCAAGGGAAACCACCAGGTTCATGTTTCCACTTGGACAAGAACCGGGGTTATAATCAGAAGCCAGGGCTATTGCACAGTCTTCCTCTATCAAGTTACGTGCCGGAGGGTAATTCATCCGTAAAAAGAAAGCGGCACCGGGTAGTAAAGTTCCGATTGTGTCTGAGTTTGCGAGGGTGGAGATGGCTGCTTCGTCCATTGTTTCAAGATGATCCACAGAAAGGGCCCCCAGAGCCACTCCTTCCTGAACACCACCAGACAGATGGAGTTGGTTTGCATGAATCTTAGGTTTCAATCCATATTGTTTACCTGCCTCAACTATCACTGTTGTTTCTTCCTGAGAAAAAAAGCCCTGTTCACAAAAAACATCAATATAATCAGCCAGTTTTTCAGCGGCAATTACAGGAAGCATTTCATTTATGATAAGATCAATATATCCCTGATGATTCTCTTTATATATTTCAGGATAGGTATGAGCGCCAAGAAAGGTGGCTTTTATACTCAGGTTCGACTGTTCTTTCAATCTTTTGATAACACGCAGCATTTTCAGTTCAGATTCTACCGACAAACCATAACCGCTTTTAATCTCAATTGCACCGGTTCCTAATCTGCTTACTTCATCAAGGCGTTTTAATGCCTGCTGGAACAACACCTCTTCAGAAGTGGCTGCCAGTTTCCTGGCCGAATTCAGGATACCCCCACCTTTTGCAGCGATTTCTGCATAGCTGGCCCCTTTCAATTTATCGACAAACTCTTCTTCCCTGCTGGCAGCAAAAACAATATGCGTATGACTATCACACCAACAAGGCAGCACCATTCCTCCATTAGCATCAAAACTATTCTCCGGTACTGCCACCTTTTGCAGCTCCAATTCCTCCATGGAGCCATATCCTGAAATGATACCATCCTCAATTATCAGATATGCCTGATAAATACAAGGAAGATCAGCCAGTTTATCACCTCTTAGCAATTCATTTGTGCTACGGGTGTTTACCAGTATGCCGATGTTTTTTATGAGGAGGGAAGGCATTTTGAATGATTTAGTGCAAGATAGGAAATAGCTTCTGAATGATTTCAGGCTTTGGATATTCGTAATAAACCAGAACATTTGTCAAGATAGGAAATTAGCTTTAGGCAAAAGACATTAGGCTTTGTTTTGCAATCCGTTTTCACGCTAAAAAGGATATTCGTAATAAGAACATTCGTCTGCCTAAAGCCTAAGGCTTAAAATCAGGCTTCGAAAAGGATTTTTCGTGTAATCTATACGGAAATCAGGCTTCGAAAATGGATATTCGTAATAAACCAGAACATTCGTCTGTTCTCTGAATAAGCCTTAGGCCTTAGGCTGTTAGCTTTAGGCAAAAAACATTAGGCTTTGTTTTGCCTTCAGGCAAAAAGGATATTCGTAATAAAGAACATTCGTCTGTTCTCTGAATAGCCTCCAAGCATTAGGCAAGCATCTTAAGATCGGTCGAATTCAATTGTAAGAGTATGGCTAACTGTAACGTATTTAGTAAGGAAGGAGATTGCTCTAATACTTCAATCATCTTCTCCATACTTTGCTGGGGACTTGAAGCACCGTCCTTTCTTAATACATTAAAGAATGAAACGAGGAATTTCAAACCTGATGCCCTGTCTGCAATAAGAAATTTACCAGGGTCTGCTAAATAAGTATCCAGAAAGGTCTTTTTATCTTTCGAAGTAAACATTCAGGTTTATTATTTAAAAGGACGAAACAATTCAATTAATCCACTCACCCTTAATCATCACTTTCTCTATTGGATTAGCTCCAAATGCATATGGAAGATATGCCAGAGAGGGCAATTGCGGTGTTATAATAAGGTTAGCTATTTTGCCAATTGAAATACTACCAACCTCCTTTTGCAATTCCATTGCGAAGGCCCCATTTATAGTGGCTGCATTGATAGCCTCTTCCGGAAGCATTTTCATCTGTATACATGCCAGGGAAACGACCAGGTTCATGTTTCCACTTGGACAAGAACCGGGATTGTAATCAGAAGCCAGGGCTATTGCACAGTCTTCCTCTATCAAGTTACGTGCCGGAGGGTAATTCATCCGTAAAAAGAAAGCAGCACCGGGTAGTAAAGTTCCGATTGTGTCTGAGTTTGCGAGGGTGGAGATGGCTGCTTCGTCCATTGTTTCCAGATGATCCACAGAAAGGGCTCCCAGAGCTACTCCTTCCTGAACGCCTCCAGACAGATGGAGTTGGTTTGCATGAATCTTAGGTTTCAATCCATATTGTTTACCTGCCTCAACTATCACTGTTGTTTCTTCCTGAGAAAAAAAGCCCTGTTCACAAAAAACATCAATATAATCAGCCAGTTTTTCCGCGGCAATTACAGGAAGCATTTCATTTATGATTAAATCAATATATCCCTGATGATTCTCTTTATATATTTCAGGGTAGGTATGAGCGCCAAGAAAGGTGGCTTTTATTCTCAGGTTCGACTGTTCTTTCAATCTTTTGATAACACGAAGCATCTTCAGCTCAGATTCTACCGACAATCCATAACCGCTTTTAATTTCTATAGATCCAGTACCTAATCTGCTTACTTCATCTAGGCGTTTAAATGCCTGCTGGAACAACACCTCTTCAGAAGTGGCTGCCAGTTTCCTGGCCGAATTCAGGATACCCCCACCCTTTGCCGCTATTTCTGCATAGCTAGCTCCTTTCAATTTATCGACAAACTCTTCTTCCCTGCTGGCAGCAAAAACTATATGCGTATGACTATCACACCAGCAAGGCAGCACCATTCCTCCTTTAGCATCAAAACTATTCTCCGGTACCGCAACCTTTTGCAGCCCCAATTCCTTCATAGAACCATAACCCGATATGATACCATTTTCTATTATCAGATAGGCCTTATAAATACAAGGAAGATCAGCCAGCTTATCCCCTCTTAGCAATTCATTTGTGCTACGGGTGTTTACCAGTATGCCGATGTTTTTTATGAGGAGGGAGGGCATGGGGTGTTTTATTTGCAAGATACTGTGTTATGCTGAATGCTGGAGGCCGGATGCCTAAGGCTTAGGGCCTAAAGCCTAAGGCTTTATTTTGTAATTCGTACTGAATTCAGGCTTCGAAAAAGGTTATTCGTAATAAACCAGAACATTCATCTGTTCTCTGAATGAACCTTAGGCCTTAGGCCCTTTGCTTTAGGCAAAAAGAATTTGGCTTTGTTTTGTAATCCGTACGCAAATCAGGCTTCGAAAAAGGATATTCGTAATAAAACAGAACATTCGTCTGTTCTCTGAATGAGCCTTAAGCCTTAGGCTCTTAGCTTTAGGCAAAAAGCCTAAGGCTTAATTTTGTAATCCGTACGCAAATCAGGCTTCGAAAAAGGATATTCGTAATAAACCAGAACATTCGTCTGTTCTCTGAATAAGCCTTAGGCCTTAGGCCCTAAGCCTTAGGCAAGAAGCATCAAGCCTCCAGCATCTTCTTCCTAAACTCATATTGAAGGTCCTCATGCAAAGATTCAATCAATTGCTCCGCCTTTTTTATCTGGGTATTGTATAAGTTCTTTATGACCGGATTCTGGTTTATGGGGATGCCGGATTTTTTTAGCGTGGTGCAGAAATACAGGCGAAGTTCTAACTCGGTTTCGGTAACACTACTGTAACGACAGTACTTATTTATGATACGTACTATTTTCCGGAGGCTTTTTTTGGCAAAATAAAGATGAGAGCGATTGATTTCTGAAAAGTTATCATCAATCTCTTCCTTAATTCCCTTTACGAAATCAGCTTCCTGGTGCGCTTCAAATAAGAGATAAGTCAATAGCTCCTTATTCTCCTTCTTGAACCGGCTCAGTCGCAAACAAAGTTCTACTAACTGCCCCGGTGGCAATTGTTTCAATTCCTGTTTGAGTTCCTGTACTGAAGCGGCTTTCATTATAAAGTTTCGGGTTGCGAGTTATTGGTTGCGGGTTATAATGTGTAAAGTCCGAGTTTATATAATTGACTGATGGGTTTATTATCCCAGAAAAGTTCAAAATCTTCCAATCCTGCCTTTTCATAATCAGCTTTTATATCTGCCAATGTGAGTATTATTTCGTTCTTTATTGAGAGTCTGGGTAATAAAGCTGCCAGCCATTCCCCTTGCGTAGTAAGTAAACAGTGTTTTTCACTTCAATTCCAATAGCTAAATGATAAAATCAATTCGGGCTCAAGATAACCCAATTATAGGAAAGAGAGGTATTACTGGTATCTCAATACTGTTTAAAATAGCCGGATATATACCCTTCCTATTTAAACAAAATAAGGAGATAGGGTAATTCAAATAAAGCTTAAATAACACTTATACTATTAGTCGGGAATTTCGGTAACCGTCCAGTTTCTGGAACGCCTGTTCCAAAGAATGATATAATCCTTTCCATGTAATAGTTTATAATTCCTGTACCCATTGAAGTAAGGCAATCGTAACCAACCGTAATTATAGATTTCAAATTTGAATACGAAAGGTTGAGTAGCACTAATCTTAACCGGTTGAAAATTTCGACCATCATCACTAAGGTAAACGGTCTCTTCTTTATTACTTATTATGCTTAGTGCAATCCAACTGGGATCGTTTTCGGCGTTTGAATTCCCTGCTCCTGTTCCTGCCGGAGGGGTTACGCCGCCAGGTAATGGTACTTTACCAGGGGGTGGTGGCGGTGCACCTCTTCCTTCAGCTTTTGCTTTCTGCCATCCACTGGTGATAGCATTTAACCTGTCCTTTTTTGCAGGATGGGTGCTGCTCGATTTTTCACTGGCAATGGCCTGCATAGCGGCAATAGACTGCTCAAGAGTGGCTCCGAATTTATATAAAGCATATCCTGAGAAAGCATCAGCTTCTATTTCTGTAGGAATGGTACTTCCCTTCGAACTTATTACGTGGTTATAGTAATGATGTCCCATTTCATGAGCCAGAATACTTATTGAGGCCCATTTAGTACCAGCATAAGAATCCACGCTTTCTAAAAAGATATTATCATATACAATCCATCGTACATTTCTTATTACTGTTGCATAAGCATTATTTATTCCATTCTGTTCCTGCAACTGGAAGTTCTCTTTCCACTTCACTGAGTCGAGGATACTTTTTACAATAGAAGTAGCCTCATAAACGGATTGAAAATTACTCCTGAGACTCGTATTTCTTGGTGGAATCTTATAACCGCAGCTATTAACTTGTTGCGAATAAACAGGAATACTAAATGATACTGCAACCATTAAAAATAAAATCCACTTCATAACATAAGGTTTATTGAAAACAGGGTTCGGTTTTTGATAAAAAGCACCGATTACTTTACAGGTATCAGGCACCTAATTCCTTTAATGCTTTTACTAATTGATCAAGTTCTTTGGGGGTGGTATATATGTTTGGAGTAATTCTGCAACCATGAACGTTTGCATAATCGATAGCTACAGTATAAATTTTATATTTCGTAAAGAGTGTTTCTGCCAACACTGCTGGCTTCATATCCTTAATACCAACGTTGGCTATACCACATGATCGTGCAGGGTCTTCGGGAGTATTTACAATTACTCTGGGCAAATTTCTCACTTTGGATGTCCAGTATTGTTGAAGGAAGCGAAGTCTTGCTTCTTTTCTTTCCACTCCTATTTTGTTATAAAAATCAACAGCATCGGCAATAGTAAGATCGGTGGCTACGGGATGGGTACCTATATGATTCAACCGGTAGATATCATCGTCTTTACGCGTATCGCTATCTGCAATCAAGGGCCATACCGATGCAATGCTTTCTTTATTCACATACAGTATACCAGCGCCTAAAGGAACACTTAACCATTTATGGAGACTGGCTCCATAGAAATCGCAATGGAGGTCGGGAATAGAGAATTTTATATGTGCGAATGCATGGGCACCATCCACCATCACTTTCACTCCTTTACTGTGGGCCATATCGCAGATCTTTCTTACTGGGAGAATATGTCCAGTGATATTGATCATATGACCAATCATCAGCAGTTTGGTTTTGGGAGTAAGGGCTTTTGCATAAATCTCCACTATTTCTTCATCGGAGGATGGATGGTTAGGAACTGAAACGATTCGGTTCAGAACACCATATCTTTTTGCGACATGCTTAAACATATCGAGCATGGCCCCATAATCCTGTTCAGCCATAACGGCTTCATCCCCTTGTTGCCAGTGCATGCCGCCTATAACCAGGTCGAGTGATTCGGTTGTATTTCGGGTAATGATCAGCTCATCGGTAGTACAACCTGCCACTGCAGCCAATTTAGCTGCCATGGCTTTTTTATTATCCCATTGAACAGTCCTCATATAATAAGAACCCTGGTAATTCACTTCCCTAATATGACTGATATAATTCTCTAATGTTTCTTGTGGAAGAAAGCAATAGTATCCGTTTTCTAGATTGATATAGTCGGGTTTTATGCGATACCCTTTACGGATCCCTTCCCAGAAAGATTCATCGTCGGCTAATTCTCTGGGGGATTTATCTTCAAATTTTGAAAGCCAGCTGTCAAGTTCGTTGGTGCCGGGAACGGTCACGAGTCCCAAAAGGGATATGTTTTTAAGGAAGCTACGTTTGTCCATGCCCTAATTTACAGGAAAGCTGGGAAATGGGGGAAATTTTGGTTGTGTTTTACAAGGGGAGATGCCATCTTACCCCCGAGATGTCATCTTGGGGGTAAGATGGCATCTTGTATGGTACAACTCATCCGCGGAGTTGTATAATCTTAACCGGGCACAATTTTGCCGCCTTTTCATTTATCTCCCGCTCTTCTTCCGATACTTGCACCGACCAGAATCCCCTGCGCTCGCGGGAATCAATCAACTGGCTGCGGCCATCTTTCTTCGACATCTGCCATCTATGTGGGGCCACTTCTACACAATAGTTGCAACCAATACACTTTAGTCTCTGTTGAGTAATTGTAATCATAAAGAGGCTTCTTCGGATTCTGCCGATACAATTTTATAGAGTTTATCGGATGTTCGTATGGGACTATCTATTGGGAATGCACATCTATCACCCTTGTTCGCAATAGCCTTCGCTCCATCATCATTAACGTGTAAAGACTGAACTGTAGTTTCTATCACACCTGTCTTATTCCCCATCACTAAAACCCTATCGCCAACTTGTAAGGGATAGGCTTCTATAGTGAATTCAGCAATCTTTGATTTTGGATAGTAATGATGCCCTTTTCCTATATAGATTTTTCTGGTTGTAGCTTTTGATCCGGATGCATTTGTCCATTCTCCCAATTCTTTGCCAAACATATAACCACCCCAGTATCCCCGGTTATATACCTCTTCCATCCTGCTCATCCACTGATCAACTTTATCCTGAGAAAATGTTCCAGCATCAACAGCTTCTATTGCCTCACGATAACATTGGGTGACCGTCTTTACATAGTCGGCGCTTTTACCCCTGCCTTCTATCTTTAATACTGTTACACCAGCATCCAGTAACTGGTCAATAAAACCGATGGCACATAAGTCTTTCGGCGACATTATATATTCATTATCGATCTCTAACTCATGACCATCTTCCTGATCTATCACTGTATATTTCCTTCGGCAATTCTGAACGCAGGCTCCTCTGTTTGCCGAAGCGTTTTGGGTATGAAGACTCAAATAACATTTACCTGAAACGGCCATACAAAGAGCTCCATGAACAAATACTTCGATAGCAACAAGGTTTCCTGAAGGCCCGGTGATATTCTCTCTTTTAATACCATCAACAATTGCTTTCACCTGCCTGATGCTTAGTTCTCTTGAAAGAACCATAACATCGGCAAAGGCCGAATAAAATCTGACAGTTTCAAGGTTTGTAATATTTAGCTGAGTGGAGATATGCACTTCTAATCCAATATTCCTGGCCGATTGAATCACAGCATGGTCTGAGGCTATTACTGCAGTAATACCAGCCTCTTTTGCTTCGGAAAGAATACGTTTTACCAAGGAAAGGTCATGGTCATAAACAATAGTATTTAATGTGAGATATGACCGAACCCCTTCCTCATTACAACGAGCCGCAATTTCAGTTAGGTCGGCCAGACAGAAATTCATTGTAGCTCTGGCTCGCATGTTGAGTTGTTCTACCCCAAAATAAATGCTATTAGCCCCTGCTTGAAGGGCTGCTTGAAGAGACTCCCAATTTCCAGCAGGAGCCATGATTTCCAAAGAGTTGTTTAATTTGTTTATCATAAGGCCAGCAAAGCTAAAATATCACTTTGAGTCGACCAATGAGTTTAGTCAGGCGGTCTTGGTATCACTAAATACCGAACTCTTAATACTAACAGAAGGCTTCATTAGAGTTTCTACCTTTTTAATAGAAAGCAACCCTTTATTAATGTATGAAGGTGATTTAAATAACCTTCGGGTAGCTCCCTGCATCAGCATAAGCAACAGAATACAAGAAAGTGCATCTGAAACAGTAATAACTATGTAGGAATTTGTAATCAGAAGCAAAACTACCCCAATCATCGAAAAATGGAGGAATGAAGATGCTGAATTTATCAATCCTTCAAACCGGGATGTATCTAAATTTGCATCAAAAAATTCCTTTGAACGGTTATTAAATCCTTTAATTATCCTTGCCTCACTTTCATTTTTTTTCATTCGCGAGAAGCGATGAAAATTCTTTGAAACATATGCCAACAATAAACTTCTCCTTGACCGGCTTTTCACAACAGTGATACTACTACCATAAGAACTGCTGAAATATCAATTAACAAAGACCAGGCTTTACCTGAATCACGCCCTTTATGCAAGTCGTTCATGACACCAAAAGCGCCTGTAGTTGTCTCGCTAAAATCGTAGACACCATCTTCACGATTGATGAAAACGTCTGCTGTGTAACCCGGCCCGTTGAATGAAACTGTACATTGGTATTCGTCAGTAGTGAATTCAGTCATTGCCCCTTTTACATTATGCGTCTTTCTCATGAATTCAACAACCTCCAATCTCGCTACTGACGCACTATCAGGAGTGTTTACCCATTTGGGATCAAGCTTGCCTTTTGTTGACTGGGTATGCTGCTGGCTGGTAAACCATTCTGTATGATTCAATGTAAGTCCTGTTACCGCAAAGAAAAACAAGACGAAAAAACTGACCATGGACAAATAAATATGAAGCCATCTTGACCAATTGGAGATGTTTCTCTTAAATATGAATCCCTTTTTATAACTCTTTACCTGAGGAGTTTCTGGTGTCATCTGGCTCAATTATTTTCGCTTCCAATTTTTCTATATTCAATAGATGCTGAATTTACTTCTGTGTTTGATGGAAGGGTAAATTGTACAGCTTTGTTTTTACACGAAACTTCCTGTTTAATCAGTTGATAGGTTCCATGTTCTCTGGCCACTTCAATATATATAGTATAGTTATCCTGCTTAACATATTCTCCTTTTTCGTTCTTTCCGTCCCATTTCAATGTATAAGCTCCTGCTGCACGGGTGGCACTGCTTATACTATAAACATCTGTAGACCCATTAATATAAGTGTCCTTATTCTTATGAAACCATTCTTTTAAATCTGGAAGCCATCTTGGTTTATTGAACCAGAGTGCTACTGTACGTACAGTTTGCTGCTTACTGTCTTCCACCCATACGGCAACAAAGGGCCTGCGTGATCTTCCTTCAAAACGCATCAATTCGAGATTAATAGCCACTTCATAATCCGTTTTCCAGGATTTCTGATTTGGATCAGCCACTTTACTTACAGTAGTTTTAACTGGGACTATCTTCTTTTCCATATCCTTCCATCCTTCACTTTCTATTCTTGCTCCATCTGCATTTATAATAAGATATTCAGTGCCTGGTATAGCAGCGGCCATTTGCCTGGCTTCTTCTAAAGAAACAATATTGAAAGCTGTTGCCATAGCACCGGCATCCACTGCAGAATTGGAAACAACAGTAGCACTTATGATACCACTAACGGGAAGGGCAGTCCGTGGATCAACAATATGAGAAAACCACTTTCCATTTATAGAATAGCCTCTTCTGTAATCACCGCTGGTGGCGATAGCTTTCCCAGCTATTTCCAGATTTGTAATCGGCAAATCGTTTTCAGCAGATGCCCTGGGGTTACTGATAGCTACAAGTTCCTTCCTGTCACCAACTATTACCATATCGCCACCGATATTTACAACGGCAGCATTCAGTCCTTCAACTTCCATTACTTTTTGAGCTACCTTATTAATGATATATGACTTCACAAAACTATTCAGCACCAATGGCACTGAAGAAAGATGAATGGCAGTGTTGTTTTCCGGGTCCAATTGCCAATGAGGTTGTTTCACTAAATTAACCGCTGCAGATAATTCTTTCTCAGTAGGTACTTTTTGATTTTTCTCTGCATTTTTCCATAATCTGATGGCCTCTCCTGCTGCAGGGTCAAGCGCTCCATTTGTTGTCTTTCCCCATTTTTCAAATAAGGATAAAACCTCAAACAATTCTGGAGACAGTTTCACTGCCACCCCATGTGTCTTTTGCCATTGACTGAATTCGCTTGAAGGGTCATATGTGCTCAGAATCGCTGATAACCTGTCTATCTCTTTAAGGGCTATATTCTCGGCTTCATCTGCCTGGGATTCAGACAAAGACATAACCTTCAATTCGAAAGAAGTACCCAAAACATTTTCAAAGCTGGAAACAAATAATGAGGGGCCGGTTGATGTATTGGGACGAAAAGCCAAAACCAATACTCCTAAAAAAGCCATTGCAAGGATGCGGAAAAACCATTTCATGTTAAAGAGGTGGGTTTTATATAGATGGAAAGATACAAATTACCGTCTTTCGTTTGACGACAGTTATATTCAAATCTTTCGCTATACAACACACTTACTTCATAAAATAATTTTAGTAGACAAAAATTGGTGAAGCAATTGTTGTTACAAACAGTTACAACTCGTATTTGTAGCTTATTTACTACCCAGATACTTCAAAGCATGGCATTTAATAAGATCAGGGCCACCGGCTACCAGATCGGCTTCCACCCATTGGTCGGGGCGTATTCTGCCTTCATAGATTCGTCCATGCCTATCAGCTTCCTGGCAAACTGTAAGTACCAGCATGGCATTGTTTGAAAGCTTATAAGTAGCATTAGCAGTGGTCAGTCCGGCTGTGGGTTCTCCAATAACAGCCACATCATCCCTACCCTTGAATGCCATTGTTATGATTTCACCAGAGCTTGAAGTATGAGAACTTGTAAGGAGTATGATTTTCTTTGGGGATGATTTTAGAATATAGGGGGTGCCATTTACTTTACTTCTTACATTCTTTCCCTGATAGGCCATCCCATTCTGATAAATGATAGGCACTTTTTCCTGGTTCCTCACAAAATAACCAACAGTACCATTACCTAAGAGAGGGCCAACACCAGCCAGCATAGGCCAACAGTTGCCACCAGTATTCTTACGGAGATCAATAATCCAATTTTTTACTCCTGGTCTATCGAGTGAAGCAATCAATCGTTGAAGACTGTCAGCAAGATGATTACAGATGGCTTCATCTGTTGTATTGATCCATGGCAAAGTAAAATAAGCGATACTGTCATTTATTATCTCACTCTTTATTTCACCTACCATGTTCTTCAGGTCGGGCATAAACCTGACATAAGAAGTATCATTATTATATTCAGCTGCTTTGATGGCGGGCATAATGAAACTATGATTCTCTTTCATCTGGCTGAAGCACCATCCGATGGTTTCGTAAGCGTCTTCACAAGAAAGGCTGTTCTGCAATCTATTTTTGGCCGCATTAAAAAGGCTATCCCAGGCTACGACATCTTTACGGTAATAATTCTTTTCCATCAACCCGAATACCTCATTCAACAAGCGTCCTGCATTTACGATACACGCTTCCTTTGTACTATTCGGAAACACACCATTATTGGTGCCAAGGGATGGTTGCCCTTTAGCGATGGCAACCGCCAGCAATAGCAAAAATGTGGTAGTCAGGCGCATAGGCAGTGATTGTTGGTGTCAATTTAAAAAGCTAATGAGATGCAGTGGGTGGACCATTCCATAAAAATTAGGATTTTTTTTGTACCCTTTTATATTTGATTTGAAAATTGTCAAAATTTAACCTTGTTTAAGGCATTTACATTCTTTGAAATACCTTTACCCTTCAAATTTCTAACAGTATGAAAATTTCATTTGGCATTTTTGCTTTTGTAGCTGGTATGCTCTTTCTCAATTCCTGTGATTCTCCCAAGGAAAAAGAAGTGAAATCAGAAACCCAAGCAAGCTTGATTGATGGTCACCCAGACTGGATTATGCAGGGTAATATATATGAGGTAAATATTCGCCAATATACACCTGAAGGAACTTTCAAGGCCTTTTCGGCCAGCCTTCCCCGCCTGAAAGAAATGGGGGTACAAACCCTTTGGTTTATGCCGGTAAACCCTATCAGCAAAGTAGACAGAAAGGGAGCATTAGGTAGTTATTATGCCGTTTCAGATTATTATGGAATCAATCCGGAATATGGAACAATGGATGATTTCAAATCATTGGTTAAGCAAGCGAAAACCATGGGGTTTAAAGTACTGATAGACTGGGTTCCCAATCATACCGGAGCCGACCATTATTGGTTGAAAACAAATCCCGACTTCTATGTTACCGACAGCACTGGAAAAGCTATCTCTCAATTCGACTGGTCAGATACCCGGAAGTTGAATTATAAGAATCCGGTTATGGCAGACAGTATGATTCAAACTATGAAGTACTGGCTTACTGAAACAGGAATCGATGGGTTCAGGGTGGATGTGGCCTGGGGCTTACCCGACGAATTCTGGCAAAAATGCATCCCAGAACTAAAAAAAGTAAATCCGAACCTGTTCATGTTGGCTGAAGCTGATGGACCACAATACCATAAAGACGGGTTTGATGCCTCATATCCCTGGACTATATTTCATATGATGAATAAGATTGCTGCCGGCGAAAGGCCAGCATTTGCCCTTGACAGCGTTATAACTGCCATGGATACTACCTATCCTGCATCGGCCCTCAGGCTCTATTTCACCAGCAATCATGATGAAAACAGCTGGAATAAGGCCGACTATGCCACGATGCCTGGACCAAAACATGCACCATTTGCCGTGTTAACGCAAACATTAGCGAGAAGTGTACCACTTGTTTATAGTGGACAAGAAGAACCCTTTCTGGATTCAATAAGTTTCTTCTACAAAGACACCATTAGTTTCGGAAAATTCCAGAGAGCTCCTTTTTATAAAACATTGTTAGAACTCAGGAAAAGTACTCCGGCATTGGCAGCAAACGCATCTTCACGAAAAGTAGTTGTGGGTGATACTCGGAGAACCAATGAATGTGTTTATGGGGTCAAAAGAAAAACTTACGGATAAGCCATGGAATATTGAACCATGGGGTTATGTGATTTATGTTTATTGATATACTGAATTCAAAATAATTACAATGGATCAGCGGGACTTCCTGCTGGTCCATTTTGCTATAGCAACCAGAAGTAATGATACTGCCAGAAAAGTGAATAGCACACCTACCCCATTTATCAACGCATCCTTATACCCTAACACTGTTACATCAACAAATGGATAAGGATATTCATTAATGATGGCGCCTCTTATTAAAATATAACCCATATATATCAGGGGATATATAAGCCAGGGGAATACATGTTTCCATTGCAATTCCTTTTTGGGAACAAAGGCAAACCAATAAATAAGGAAACCAGCAGGAATGATGGTGTGCAAAAACAGATCAACAACATACTGTGCACCTTGGGGATACCATTGCCATCTTAAAATCAAATTATAGATCAGCCCAACAATTACTATATAAACTGAAAAAGCTGTTTATGCTTATGTACGTGAAGCTGAAGGTAAAAAAGGTATTGGTTATCCTTAACCTGTCTGGCAAAGAACAAACAATAACTGTAAAGATTCCAGTTTGCTCGAGAACCAATGAATGTGTTTATGGGGTCAAAAGAAAAACTTACGGACAAACCTGGAATATAGAACCATGGGGTTATGTGATTTATGTTTATTGATAAACTGATTTCAAAATAATTACAATGGATCAGCGGACTTCCTGCTGGTCCATTTTGCTATAGCAACCAGAAGTAATGATACTGCCAGAAAAAGTGAATAGCACTCTTACCCCATTTATCAAGGCGTCCTATACCCTAATACTGTTACATCCACAAATGGATAAGGATACTCATTAATGATGGCGCCTCTATTAAAATATAAACCATATATACCAGGGGATATATAAGCCAGGGGAAAACATGTTTCCATTGCAATTCCTTTTTGGGAACAAAGGCAAACCAATAAATTAGGGAAGCCAGCGGGAATGATAGTATGCAAAAAGATCAACAACATACTGAGCACCTTGGGATCCCATAGCCATCTTAAAATCAGGTTATAGATCAGTCCTACAATTACTATATAAAACTGTAACCGCAGTAAGTTCTGGGTTTTGCAAAAAACTGTCCTAGCTTAGAACCAGGATTCAATAATAAATACGATGTGCAAACTCCCACCAATGTATTTGTAAGAATAGTGAAATAACTTATAAAACGAAATGTAGCCATTCCCACAGAATCAACCCTTGCTCCCAAACTCAGATAGTATTGGAACAATACCGCAAACCCAGGAGCTGATGAAAAGGATGATGAGGGAAAGTTGTTGAGCTTTATTTGGAGTTGTTTTCATAATGAAAATTAAAAAAGTCAAAAGTAAAAAGTAAAAAATCAAAAATCTATACCACTGAAATTTAAATAACTTACATATCCAAAATTTATCCCGACTCCCGACTCCCGACTCCCGACTCCCGACTCCCGACTCCCGACTCCCGACTCCCGACTCACTTCTCTCAATCAAGTCCCACAAATTCCCATACAAATCTTTAAACACCGCCACAGTTCCGTATTCTTCCACAGATGGAGGTCTTACAAATTCAATCCCTACTGATTTCATGTTTTCATAATCTCTGTAAAAATCATCTGTAAACAGGAACAGGAAAACCCGTCCACCGGTTTGATTACCTATTCTTGAAGATTGTTCTTCGTTTGCTGCTTTAGCTAGTAATAAACAACAGTCGCCATCTCCTTTTGGACGAACGAGCACCCATCGTTTAACATCACTAAGTACTGTGTCTTCCACTAATTCAAAGGAAAGTTTCTTTGTATAGAATTCTATCGCTTCATCATAATCCCTAACCACCAGTGCTAAATGTGCAATATGCTGTTGCATTTTTAATTTTTGACTTTTAACTTTTGAATTTTGATTTTACTCAGGAAGATTCCTCAAAAGAAAATCCCTGATATTCCCTCCCATTATCTTTTCAATGGAAGGTCTGTCGAATCCTTCCTTTATAAGTGCATCAACAATGGCAGGAAATCCTGTAACATCATAACTGGCTTCAATAGCTCCATCGAAATCGGAACCAAGAGCAACTTTATCGATACCGATCTTATCAACAACATAGCGGATACTTTTTGCTGTTGCCGTAGCATCTGTTCCGCAAACTGCGGTTTCCCATAGTCCTATACTAACCAATCCATTTCTCTTTCCTATTTCAAACAAATGCTTATCAGTAAGATTTCTGACATTATCACATACCCCCTTCACACCAGTATGCGAAACTATTAAGGGTACAGTACTATTAGCGAGGATATCATCAATTAAAGCAGGAGAAGCATGCGCAAGATCGATGATAACTTTCTTTTCTATCATCTTTTTCAATAACTCCTTCCCTTTCTCAGTTAATCCGCCTTTGTTGACACCATGTGCTGAACCACCCCATTCGTTATCAAAAAAATGGGTCAGTCCAATATATCTAACTCCAGCAGAATAGAATGCCTCCAGATTGGTAACATCTTTTTCAAGACAATGTGCTCCTTCCAGACCGAACATACCCGCAGTCAAGCTATGGTCTTCTGCCCTGTCAGCTATAAATTTCTTAAAATCCTTTTTGACCTTATTATACGAAAACTCCTTCAGAACGTTGGCGGTTGTTTGCAGAACTTCACATTGGTGAAGAGCTCTTGATTTGATACTAAACCAATCGAAGGTGATCTTAGTTGAGCAAAACTTAGAAGAGCAACATTATCCGTTTCATCTGTGTTCTTGTCGATATTTATTCCTCTAGGGGTCTTACTAACTATCGTAAACACTTGAAAAGCTTCATTGGCTTCCTGCATCCTTACTATATCAACATGCCCTGTCTCTGATTTTTTCAACAAATCGCGGTCCCATAAAAGAGCGTCGCAATGCATATCCGCAATAAAAGGAATGGAATCGTACCAGGCAATTTTTGCTGCCGGTCCGGGATGGATGGTCTTATTCATTTTCCTGTCAATAAACCCGGGTACAAATACAAAAAAACCGATAACTCCAAACAGGACTACAAAACCAGCAATTCTGAATATTTTCTTTGCCATAGAAGTAGCAGATATTTGGAGGAAGATACATAATTATGGTATTCCCCATTTCAACCTATATCATGATTTGGGATATGGAATAGGGAAACATTAAATATCAAACACTTGATTTTCAAATATTTATCTAATGTCAACTTAGCCTTTGGGTTACTTTTTCCCATTTAGGGTATTAAGGGAAGATTGCCAGTCTGAAATGGAAAAAACTAACGCGCACTTGCCTTCTTAACCACTATCAAAAAACAGCCAAATGGTACAAAAGACCTACTACAAGACCAAAGACTATTGCAAAGTAAAATTTTCATTCGCAGTTGAGAATGCTGAGACCGTTGAAATCCTCGGATTGAACAGTGACTGGCAGAATTCAGTTATAATGAGCCGTAAGAAGGATGGCAGTTTCTCAGCAGATGTGAACCTTCCTAAAGATTCTCAGCACGAATTCAAGTACAGGGTAAATGAAACACTCTGGCATAATGATCCGGATGCGGATAGCCAGGCTCCAAATTTTTTGAGGAACGAATTAATGTTATTTCTCTCTAATTAGAATAGATAACTTTTTATAAGAAGGCCTTCCTGTTAATTCGGGGAGGTTTTTTTATTGGTGAAGGTTTCACGCAAAGCCGCAAAGACATAATTAAGTATTGTTAGATTCTGATTTTCATTTAAGAGGCAAAGGGTCGCTGCGCGACGAATACAATTGCCGGGAAAGCGGGAAAACGGAAAGGGTTAGTTTGTCACCGCGATTTACGACGCGGGGATTTTCACCGCAGAGACGCGGAGACGTCTCCGCGCGTCTCTGCGGTGAAAAACAAAAAACCTCTTGAATTACCATTCGACCTTCATTTCAACCACTTTTCATCAAAATGACTATTTCTAAAAACATACTGTAACCTAATTGAAAGTGCTGCGTCATATGTATGTAAGCAGGTGAGGAAGAAAACGAGGAATGAAAGAAGCAAACAAGATCATTAACAATAAAACACTTTTATGAAAGGTAAGTACATCACAACCCAGATTCGCATTGCAGCGATGGCAGGTGGAAGAAGAAAAACTAAGAGTCGGGAAGTCCGGAAGTCCGAGGCGTTTGAAATCAAAGTCAATTTTATAGTCGGGAGTACAAGTCGGAGTTAGTCGGAGTCAGGAGTTAAAGAAGATTATAAACGAAAGTACTTCCAACCCCGAAGGGGTTGAATAATAATGATCCCGGGTGCAACCCGGGGAGATAGGGAGATCGGAAGAACGGAAAAAAAATCACGATAAAATATAGACCTTATCATGTGAGCAAGTCATCCTACAGGATGACTTTTTTATTTTTCTGTGTAATCAAGAAATCATTTTTTGATTTTTCTGAGATATCTTGATCGCTGTAATAATAATTTGAAATTATCGGGATTAGTGATTACGTCATTATGCTCCCGAGTACTATGAACAAAAAGGATCTGTTGCTTTTTTGGAAGTTGGGTTTCAGGGATTGTTTCCTCAACTAATTTGAATTCTATATTCTCCCTTTTTAGTTGGTTCATGAGCGTATCAGACACTTCATCGGTGCCCCCTCCTTTGTTTGTAAACCAATGAACAAAAGAATGGTTCTTGTTTGAATGTATCCAGGGCTTGAATTTTTCCAACTGTCCATAGAGTCCATCAAACAAAAGAACCTCCTGCACAGGAATACCTCCCTGATGAATTATATGTGCAATCAACCGGTAGGCTCCACTATGTCCGGCTAGTATGATATTTCCAGCTTGAACTTTATTTTTGATCCCTAAAAGGGACCTTCTTTTATACATAATATCTTCTACAAGTTTCCTGAACATATCTTGATTCTCTAATTTACCTCCATAAGAATCAGGAGCCTTCTTTGACGTTTCCGGGATTATTAATACTGCATTTCTTTTTGAGGCTATGAATTGATCAATAAGATTAAAGACCCCAACACTGCTATCAATCGTGTTATACCAACCATGAAACCAAAAAATCATGTCTACTTTTTCAGTTGGTTTAAAATGAGGTGGTACAATAATTAACACTGTACTATCATCGTAATGGCCAGCAAAAGGAAAAACTTTGATTTTGGTATGTATGTCCCGTTTTACGCAATGAATCAGGAAAAGAAGTAAAAGGAGATGAAAATCTGAAAATGATTTCAATTATCAAAAGAGCGCTTTTGAGAGAAAGCTGACAGGACAAAGAGAACATTAATACAAACACAAAAAACCTTCGCATATATCCATAATTTTAATATTACATACTACGTAGTTTCCGTTACCATGTTAACAATAGTTATCTGACAGGACAAAAGAGAACCTTAATAAGCAAACTTAAAAACCTTCGCATTTATCCTTTTTAATATTACATACTACGTAGAGCTAACAATTATTCTTTACTAAGTGTCATTTGGGAACTTTACTTTTAAGCCAAAAAACAATCTGCATTTTTCTAATTCAATTGTACTTTCAAAAGATGAAATCATTTTTATTAAAAACACTGATTGGACTTTTATTAACCCTGTCATTCAAAAATGCAATGACACAGAAAAGCACCCATACATTCAGAGTCATCTCGTTTTATACAGCTAAAAGTGATCTTGCCCATATAAGTTTTGTACATGAAGCCAACCGGTGGTTCTCGAAAATGGCAACCCTTCATGGCTTCACTTATGACTCTACTGATAATTGGGATAATATGAATAGTCCCTTCTTAACCAATTACGATGTGGTGGTGTTTTTTGATACAAGACCCGATAAACCTGAGCAACGAAAAGCTTTCCAGCAATTCATTGAATCAGGTGGCGGATGGATAGGATTTCATTTTGCCGGATTCGCCTTAACGCCATCCGATTTCAACCAGGATTGGGATTGGTATCATAATACATTCCTTGGAGTTGGTTCCTACAAAGGAAATACCTGGCATCCCACTCCTGCATATCTGAAAGTGGAAGACCGAAAACACCCGAGCATGAAAGGACTTCCAAAAGTTTTTCAATCTGCACCGAACGAATGGTATAGTTGGGAGAAGGATATCAGGGAAAATAAAGACATAAAAATCCTACTCAGCATAGATCCATCCAGTTTTCCATTAGGCAATGGTCCCAAGCAACATGAAATTTGGCATGAAGGATATTATCCTGTTGCCTGGACAAATACCAAATACAGGATGTTGTATATGAATATGGGGCATAATGATATCGATTATGATCATGGAACCAATAAGGAGCTTTCGTTTCAATTTGAGAATGAGATGCAGAGTAAATTCGTGTTGAATACGGTTCTTTGGTTGGGGGAAGTCCGAAGACGGAAGTCGAAAGTCCGGAAGAAAATACAAATACAAGTAGGGAAGTTAGGTAGTTAGGAAGTAGGGAAGAATTTGATCAGTATTAATTTGCTTTTTATGAGACATTACATTCATTTAAATTTTTTACCGCAGAGACGCGGAGACGCAGAGAAATTCCCCGCGTCTCCGCGTCTCTGCAGAAAAAAAATTATACCACTCAACTTCCCTACTTGTATTTACTTCCGGACCTCCCGACTTTCGGACTTTCGGACTTATTTCCCGACTATCTCCCTTATCCCTTCATCATAAGTAGTAACTCTAAACAACGGAAACGCCGTTTCAAACTTATCACTACTGAACAGATAATCATTTTCATTTTGATAAAGCATCTCTTTTGATTCGCGGAGAACTCCAATGAATATTCCAAGAATACTCATAAGGAATTTTGGCAGAACGGTATATTTAGCCGGCACATTCAGCAGAGCAGCAGCCTTTTCAATAAATTGTTTGGCGGTAATAGTATGTTTATCAGTAGGGGCATGCCATACCTGATTATAAGCTTCAGGAGTATTGCCGAGTAAGGCAGTAGCTTTAGCAGCATCGGGAGTATAGGTTACACTATGCAATGTATCGGCACTTCCGAGTAATTGAGCCGCTTTCTTGTTTTTCAACTTATCAAAAACCAGCACATTTAAAAAACTGGTAGCTGTATTAGGACCATAGAAATCAGCAGAGCGTATAATCATAGCGGTAAGAGCTCCTGATTTCACCTCATTCATCAATTGCTCTGCAATCGCTTTTCTTACTTCTCCTTTCTTACTGCAAGGGTTATAAGGAGTTGCTTCTGTCATCCATCCATCCACTTTTCCGTAAGCATACACATTGTCAAAGAATACCAATTTCGCTTTGTGTTTCTTACAAGCATTGATAACATTTGTCATTACCATTGGCCATTGTACCCTCCATACTTTTATATCATATTTTAATCCCGCTGTCAGGTATACAATTTCAGATCCTTTTACTGCTTCATCAACTTTGGCAGCATCGAGTAAATCGGCTGAAAACAATTCATCGGTATCATTTACTTTTCGGGGATTCCTGCTTACCAGGCGAATCTTATGGGTGTATTGGGTAAGGTCTTTGGCCAGATTAAAGGCAATGATGCCATTTGCGCCAAGAATAGTTTGCATGGTTTTATTTCAAATTTAATCAATCCTGACCTACCCGTTAGGAACTATGAAAGGCGGCAGATTACAATTAAAACAGGCAAAAAACGTTTTAAGACGTAAACTTATACATAACCCATTAAAAACCTGTTTTTTATGGGACTATGAATAATGGAAAAATCGCCTTATTTTACCTCAAATCCTTTGTCGTGAAAAGCCTCACTGCCCTACTATTGCTGTTATTGGTCAGCGCATCAATGATAGCCCAACCTAATGCCGATTCTTCGGTGGTGTTAAAACCACAGAAAGACAATATCATTACGGCTAATACCATCCTGAAAATCGAAAATCTGGGGATTAATATCAATTCAGATCTGCCTGAATTAAGACCCACCATTTCAGCAGATGGTAATATACTTTTCTTCATTTGTGAAAATCATCCTGTAAACACGAAATACAATTCTGTTCCCAATTCACAGGATATCTGGTATTCGAGAAGAGATGAGAACGGTAAATGGATGGAAGCGAGACATCTGGCTTATCCATTGAACACAGTTCAATACAATGCTGTTTATTGGATTTCTCCCGATAATAACCGGATACTTTTAAGAGGAGCTTTTTTGAACGGTGCCTTTAATGGAAAAGGAGTTAGCCTGAGTTATCTTCAAAACAATGGTCGCTGGAGTGAACCGAATATGCTGCGGATAAAAAACTACGAGCGTTATGACAGGGGAAGACAATCGGGTGCCACGATGGGACATGATGGACAGACCCTCTTCTTATATATGACCCCAGAAAAAGGTGGAGAGAACAATGACATATTCGTTTGTTTTTTAGAAAAAGATGGTAGCTGGACAGAACCAAAGAATCTCGGTAAAACAATCAATGCGCCAGAAACAGATGAGATGACGCCTTATCTGGCTTCAGATGGAGTTACCCTTTACTTCAGTAGTAACCGTGCTGGTGGATTAGGGAATAATGATATCTGGATGACCAAGCGATTAGATAAGACATGGCAGAAATGGAGTACTCCTGAAAACCTTGGTGCCCCTATAAATACGTCGGACTGGGATGCGTTTTTTACCCTGGATGCCGGTGGTGAATATGCATATCTAACGACCAACCTAAATACTTATGGCGAGAGTGATATTGTAAGAGTAAAGTTGTTGGAAAAGGAAAAGCCAAATCCGGTAGTATTGGTTAGCGGCAATGTATATAATGCCAAAACAAAAGAACCTATAAGCGCTTCTTTAGTATACGAAACATTACCAGAAGGAACTGTAGCAGGGAATGGAGTTTCTAATGGTGGAGACGGGGCATTCAAGATAGTGTTGCCTTATGATAAGAATTACAGTATCAGGGCAACTGCCGATAAATTCTTTGCTCAGTCTGAGAATCTTAATCTGGACTCTCTTATTAAAGCAGGTTATAAGGAAATCCATAAGGATCTTTATCTGATGCCGATTGAGATAGGTCAGGTAGTAAGATTGAACAATGTATTCTTTGATTTTGATAAATGGGATTTAAGACCTGAATCGTATCTCGAATTAGACAGACTGGTACAGATGTTAAAGGAGAATCCTGCGATTGAAATTGAGATGAGTGCCCATACTGATAGTAAGGGATCGGACGAATACAATTTCAAGTTAAGTGATAACAGGGCCCGTTCGGTGAGTGATTATCTGATTTCGAAAGGAATTGCAACAGAAAGGATACAATCAAAGGGTTATGGAGAGACCCAGCCTGTAGTTCCAAACGATACAGATGAAAACAGGCAATTGAACCGAAGAGTTGAATTCAAGATTATTAAAAGTTAAACAATGAGGCCTGAAACGGTGAAGGAATTGTAACTGAGGCCTATAATATGAAGGAAAAATGCTGGTGCAAATGTTATAATTAATTGGTTATGAATGCAAAATAATACGGGTATTCCGCAAATAATTAGTTACCTTTGTGCCGACAATTTGAGTTTGTCGCTCTTGTAAGTGATCAAGCAACTGGTTGATTTCAGCCTTTTCATTAACACCTGCTCCCACTCAAGTTTTTTTTACTTTTTAAAAAATTTGTATGAACCTTTTTGTTTCCAACCTGGGTTTCGGTTTGCAGGACGAAGATTTACGTAAAATGTTTGAAGGCTTTGGTGCCGTTTCTTCAGCTAAGATTATTATGGATCGTGCCACTGGCAGAAGTCGTGGTTTCGGATTTGTAGAAATGCCTGATGATGCAGCAGCTAAAGTAGCTATCACATCATTAGATGGTACTTCCAGTGATGGCCGTGCTATCAATGTTACAGAAGCCAGACCAAAAGAGACTGGTAGAGGAAATGGTGGCGGTGGTGGCAGATGGTAATTCCATCTTCCCCCAACACTTGATTTCCCGTTTTATCCATTAAAAATTCTTAGCGCATGACTCCTGAGATGATCGAAAAATTTCTCAATAACCCGGCCAGGAAAAAAGTCCCGGTTAACATTCATTTTAAGCAAAGGAACACTGTAAAAGGAGTTTTCCTTCGTACCAATGATTACAATGATTTAAAAGCCAAAAATTTCTGGCGTATTGTTTCCGATTCCAAACTGGAAGAATGGGAGCGCACACAGGATAACACTCTGGCCCGGATTTTCAATGGAGCAGAATTCACACGATTAAGCGAAAATTAAGTCACCCGATAACCCACATTCCGATGTTTACTTTTACCTGGAAGAAATACCTACCGGTAATTCACATTTTACTGAAAAAAGTGTCGCGCGAAACGCAGACCCTTCAAATGAATGAAACTGATTTCAGACGTGCCGCTGGCGGACGTAAAATCAAGTTTTCATTTTCTTCAATGCAAATTAAGAATGGCAAAATTGTTTCTGGCTCTACCCTTTCACCGGTAGCTAAAGAACTCGGTGCCCTTTTGCAGGAAAGCGATATCACCCGCTACATGATTCGTGAATTACATGTTGAGTTTTCATTAGACAATAGTTTCCTATTGACTATCAAAGACGCTACACCAGTAGTTCTTTCTGAAGAAGAAGTAGCCGCCGCTGAAGAAGCTGCAGCAGCCGGAGAGTAATAACGTTCTGGTTAAATAAATTGTCCCCTGAGGAGAGTGATCTTTTCAGGGGTCTTTTTTTAAGTTCAATAGGTTCCAAAAGTTCAATTGGTTCCATAGGGCCGATTAGTTGGTAAAAGGCTTATACTTTAGAGAATATTACCGCAGAGACGCGGAGACGCGGAGGGTTATCCCAGCGTCTCTGCGTCTCTAACAGGACTAAAAAAATCCTGAACTCTTGACGAATCCAGGATTTACAAATTTTCTTATTCAGGCATTAACGACTAACAGCAAATCTAGAATTACCACGACTTTGATTGTTTGAAGATCTGTTTCCAGTACGATTACCAGAAGGTCGGCCGCCACTGCTCCTGTTACCACCATATCCACCACCACTATTACCATTTCTTGGAGAATAGTTTCCTTCTCTTCTTGGCGGTTTGTCGTCGGCGATAGGTTGCACTTTTCTTTCGAATTCAGGGGTTGGACTAACCGGTATGGTTTGTCTGATCAGTTTCTGGATATCCTGCAAATAAGGTCTTTCAGCAGGTTCGCAGAAAGAGATGGCGATACCTTCAGCTCCTGCCCTCCCTGTTCTGCCGATTCGGTGAACATAAGTTTCAGGAACATTCGGTAATTCAAAATTCACCACATGGGTAAGATCGTCGATATCGATACCACGGGCAGCAATATCTGTTGCCACTAATACACGTGTGCGACGGTTCTTGAAATTTGATAAAGCCAGTTGACGGGCATTCTGTGATTTATTACCATGAATAGCTTCAGCAGGAATACCAGCCCTTATAAGACTAGTACAAAGCTTATTTGCAGCATGTTTCATTTGCATGAATACAAGCACTGATTCAATGGAACTGTCTTGCAAAAGATGTACAAGCAATGATAGTTTATCCTGGCGCGGAGTGAAATACACCGTTTGTTGTATACGCTCTGCAGTAGAAGAAACCGGAGTCACTTCCACATAAACAGGATTAATCAGTAAACCTGCAGCTAATTGCTTGATCTCTGTTGGCATTGTTGCCGAGAAGAACAAGGTCTGTCTTTTTGCAGGTAATTTTGCCACTACTCTTTTAACGTCGTGAACAAAACCCATATCGAGCATACGATCGGCTTCATCCAATACGAAATAATTAATATCGCGAAGTGATAATAACTGTTGTTGCATCAAGTCTAATAAACGACCTGGAGTAGCTACAACAATATCAACGCCAGAGCGAAGGGCCATTACCTGCTGGTGTTGTGATACACCACCAAAAATGACAGTATGCTTCAACGGTAAGAATTTACCGTATGCTGCTATACTTTCACCTATTTGTATAGCTAATTCTCTTGTTGGAGTAAGAATAAGTGCCCGGGGATTAGTTCTCTTCACCCCTTGCTTATATTCAGCAAACATCCTTTGTAAAATAGGTAATGTGAATGCTGCTGTTTTTCCGGTTCCTGTTTGAGCTCCACCTAATAAATCCTTACCTTCTAACACCGGTGGAATCGCTTTTTGCTGGATAGGTGTAGGAGTTGTGTAGCCTTCTGCCTGCAATGCTTGCAACAGCGGCTCAATGAGCTGTAAATCTGTAAATAACACGAAATATGTTTTAATGAAAAAATTGTGATAAGGCTATCAGAACACCCGATACATTATCCGCCTTACGTTAAGCGATCAGTAAATTTGAGGAGAAAAGATCACTACACAAATGAAGAAAGCACTAACATTAAGAAAAGCAAAGGTAGCTTTATAGAGGCCTATTTCCTAATTTATTTGGGTTTTAACAGCTTATTAGCTGAGTACAAGCCTATTGTATCGGATATAAATTTGCAATCATTACTGTTCTGTCAACTTAATATGAACCATTTCTCCAATAGCCAATGTATTTCTGAAAGAATGAATTATCAATGGCTGCTGGTTCACATTAACTGTTATAGCATAGTAACTACCCCTGAACTGGATATCTGAAACCACAGCATTTACATTTGATTGTGATGCATCACAAATCTGAAGTTCATCCGGACGCAAAACAATTTTCAATTTTTGCTTTTGTGTATCCATTGAAGCAAATAATTCACTTGTATTCTGCTCATTCAACACCATGTATTCACCAAATAGTCCAGCTGTATACTCATTTACCGGAGTCCTGTATATTGTTTCGGGATTCCCTACCTGAATAAGACTGCCTTCTTTCATCACTAAAATAGTATCGGCCCAGGATAGTAAGTCGGTAGAATCGTGTGAAACCAATATACACGAAATCGATAATTGCTCCCCTATATCCCGAATTACTTCTTTGATAGTCGATTTGTGTAATGCATCGAGATGAGAAAAGGGTTCATCCAATACTAACAATGAAGGAGAGGTACTTAATAATCTTGCTAAAGCTATTCGTTGTCTTTCGCCTCCTGAAAGCTGGTCCGTTCTTCTATTCACGAGGTGGCTGATCTGGCAAACTTCATACAATGCTGTTGCATCTTTTTGAGTCAACTCATTCGCATATTCCAGAATCTCCCGTACCCAATAGTTATTTCTTAATTCAAAAAACTGCGAGAGATAGGCTATTTGTGCATGTCCGGGTATTAATTTTTCTAACGGCCCCAATACACGTTCACCTCTTAGCAATACTTTTCCTGAATCGGGTTGTACCAATCCCGCAATCATTTTTAATAATGTGGTTTTGCCTGAACCTGTTTCTCCGGCAATAGCTAGCTTCTCCCCTTCATATTGGCGAAAGGAAAGAGGCTTTACTGCAGTTTGATGAAGTATCGATTTGGAAACTCCTTCCACCTCTAGTAATATTTTACTTTGCTTTTCGTAACTCATTATTAAATTCTCTAATGGATTGGGCATTCGAAGATATGTATTTTGAGCAGGAACTTTTGTCGTCAGATTTTCCAACTGATTTTGTACATTTGACAATAAACTATTTACTATGAAATCTTTTGCTTTTGTGCTACTATTTTGTGGATTTGCAACAAATGTTTTTTCTCAACTAACGGATTCGAAATGGAAGAACTATATGAATGTTCCGGATCCAACTGAATGTATCCTTCAGTTCAAGAAGGACACGCTGGTAATGATAATTGTTGCAGATGGTTCAGTAGGTGAAACTGAAATATTCGACAAGTAACGATACCCTGAAGATTACAAAACTAAATTTTAGTCCTTGTTCAGAAGGTGTTACCGGTTTATACCGCTTTACTATTAAAGATGAAACCTATAGTTCCATTATCTGATGATTGTAACGACAGATCAATTTAAGCCTGAGGCATGGATCAGGAAAAGAATTAAAATAAAAAAAGCTTTATCGCTTTTTTGTTTGTGGATTTTTCCATAATCCCAGGTAACAGATCGAATCTGTATTTTATATCATGCTGCTTTTCTAACCTCTTAAAATCGTCTGGTTTGGGCCGGCTCCCATTCTCAAATAAGATGATCTTTTAGATACTCTTCATGTCAGCCAGGAACATAAATATCATGAGGAACATCCGCTATTCAACACCACCTTTGGGACGTGCATACTTCAGTAACAATTTCAAAAAATATGGATCCTTCCAACACCCTGCATATCTCATCAATATTTTGGTGCAAGTGTGGTGGTGCAGACCTGGCTCTTTGGTTTTCGGAAGCACCCATATGTCCTGAGGTTTGAGACTTGTCAAACTTAGAACTACTTCCATTTCTCCAATGTGAGCTTTCTTACCTGCTGGGATATAAATGGGACTTGAGGTTTGATAATCGTTTTTCGCAGAAACCAGTGAGGGAAGTAAAACGATGATGCACCTAATAAACTTAGTTGCTTTATAACTGATCTCCTGTTGATATTTGCTGGCATAAGGAATGATTTATGCAACAAATATCCATCGAAACAAGATGCAGGATTAGTACAAATGCGACATTATTGGGTAAATCAGACCTTAATTCCAGCTTGTAGCCTGTAAGGTGTTTGAACCCATTGTTCCTCTATTTGAGATGGGTTTACGCCTGCGAATTCTTTAAAATCGCGAATGAGGTGCATTTGATCAAGAAATAGCCACAGGATGCAGCAATTCGCCCCCATGAAAATATTTTTCTCTTTTAATCTATACGCCTTAGAAAATCTTACTAATCGTGAATACATCTTTGGCGATAGGCCAATTCTTTCTTTACTGGCGTTCAAATTGCCAGAAGGCTTTCTACAGAAATATTACCATCCATCTTTACTAATTCCTTCAAAGCATGATCCACAGGTAATAATTCCTTAATACCAGCAGCTTTTTATGAGGAATGTTTCTATGGCATTAATAATTGCCATATTACCTAATCTTTTAATTGTTCATTGAGCGCTTTTATTATAGGGCCGAACAAGTCTTCTGCATCAAGGTCCATATCCAAAATCTTATGCATTGGCAAATGAAGTAGCCTGTGCATTCCTCCAGGATGAAATACCACACAAACCATCAGGTGCTGACGCCCCATCTCAATATTTACTCTCTTGTTGTTTGTGGTCCTACCAATAATGATGCAGCTTTTTTCTCAAAACCATTATTCCTTCCTTCTTAATACGAACAGGGTCATTGATATAAAAGTAAAGGCAGTTATTGGGTATTGGAGGGAAAGGACAATTAGGTATGGAAGCCTCTTTCGGCAACCTGCTTCACCAGCATGATATTGCTTGATGAAACTCTGGAGGATGGGGTTTGGTATGAAGAAGAGTTGGCGCAAGATTAGTAAAAAGTTAAAAGTTAAAAGTCAAAAATAAACTCCGATTGGATATAAAGTCATTATTTGTTTAAACTAATAAATTAATAACTTAATTATTCAAAACTTCTTTCGGATTTTCCGCATTCCAATCCCCCGGGTTTCACCCGGGGATAAGTTGATTCAACCCCTTCAGGGTTGGCAGTAAACTATCGTCATTCATCAAAATTCAACTCACGACTTCCGACTAACGACTCCAGACTTGCAATTTCTTCCGGTCGCTTCTTCCCCGGGTTGCACCCGGGGTCATTATTGTTCAACCCCTTCGGGGTTGGGGGTAAATTTCCGTATACATTCCTTACAGACTCCTGACTCCCGACTTCAGACTCCTGACTTGTATTTTCTTCCCGGACTCACTTGATTTTCGAAAAACAAACTCTCACCACGGACCTTCGGTCTTCCGGTCTTCCGGACTTCCTAACTACTCCCTGCTAAACTCTACTCTCTGCAAATTCTCCACTGAATAATTAGTGATGCCATTATTTGTAGCAAGGATTTTTTTGCCAGAAGTAACTTCGAAAATCAATTTGTCATTTATCAACTCATAAGAAGAAGTGAGCATCACCCCTTCAGTTTCAAAAACAGTGTACAGCTTATTCCCAAAAAGATAATCTGTCAATTCCACTCCTCCCCCTTCATCGGTAACATACCACTGTTTCGAAGCATCTTTTAAACGCAGGATATAATCTTTCGTCATTGGTAATCTTGAAGAAAGATATTCTGTTTTCCAATTCCATGCAGGTACATCCTTGATCTTTGAAACAGTCAGAACAACTTTTACACTATCACGAATAACGCCATGCTTGTAGATATACATCATACCACTCCATTTTCCTGCACATTTATCAGGGAATGATTGAGCGTTAGTATTGAAACTTATAAAGGAAACAAACAATATAATGCAGAAGAAGCATTTCATTTAAAAACATTTTCTTCTCCAAAATACCCAATTCTATTTATAAAAAACAAAGCCTGCTTGATAAGGGAACAAATAATTCACAAAATACTTACAGGGGATATACCGATTCGAATTCGGGTTAACTTTAGTTTAAACTTGAAACAATGAGAAAAGCGGTACTGTTCATATTGTGCTTCTTTATACTTTCAAATAGCTTCTCGCAAAAGTTTGAAGCGAATTGGAACTCTTTGAACAAAAGGGGCATTCCCGCCTGGTTTCAACAGGAAAAATTCGGCATATTCATACATTGGGGAGTCTATGCTGTTCCCTCTTATGCTCCTGTTATACCTAATAGTGGATATAGTTATGCCGAATGGTACTGGTACCGGTTGCCAGAGAAACAGAGGGATTTCATCAATTTTCATGAAAAGAATTATGGGGCACAGTTTGAATACCCACAATTTGAAAAACAATTCAAAGCGGAACTATTTAATCCGGCGCAATGGGCTGATGTGTTTAAGAGATCAGGTGCAAAATATGTAGTGCTTACTTCAAAGCACCATGAAGGCTATTGCCTATGGAACAGTGCAGAAGCCGACAGGGATTGGAACCGTCCCTGGAATGCTGTTACTGGTACACCTAAGAGAGATTTACTGGGTGACCTGACAAATGCAGTTCGGTCAGAAGGCTTGAAAATGGGCTACTATTATTCTTTATATGAGTGGTTCAATCCGCTTTGGCAGAAAGATAAGAAGCGTTTTGTAGAAGAACATATGATTCCTCAGTTCAAGGATCTGGTGAATAAATACAAACCATCAATCATATTCTCTGATGGAGAGTGGGATTTGAGTGATACCGCCTGGAAGAGTCCTGAATTATTAGCCTGGTTATTTAATGAATCTCCGGTTTCAAAAGAGGTAGTTGTAAATGACCGTTGGGGAAGTAATACCCGTGAAAAAAATAATGGTGCTACATATGCTACATCAGAATATGGCAGCGGCATGGATGCTTCAGTGGTATGGGAAGAAAACCAGGGTATCGGTCATTCCTATGGATATAACCGAAATGAACAATTATCAGATTATAAGAGCAGCCGTGACCTGATACTGATGTTAAACGACATAGTTTCAAGGGGCGGAAATCTTTTGCTGGATATTGGCCCAACAGCTGATGGACGAATTCCAGTTATTATGCAACAAAGATTGATCGATATCGGGGATTGGTTGAAAATAAATGGAGAAGCTATTTATGGAACCACTCCATGGAAACAACCTTATCAATGGAGCGAAGGGTATAAACCTGCAAAGAAAGATGCAAGTTATATGGCTGATTATAGCATTGCAAAAATGGTGGCACCCAAAAAGGATACCGCTTATATTGAATGCTTCTTCACCAAAAAAGGAAAGGATTTGTATTGTATACTTCCTTCCTATCAATCAAAGCTTCTGTTAAAAGGAATAACATTACCTGTTGGAACGGAAATAAGTGTTCTTGGTATGAACAAAACAACAAAACTGAAACAGGAATCTAAAAATATGTTTATTGATCTTAGTGGAGTGAAACCTCCAATGGTTTCAGCTACTGGAATATTCGTGATTAAGCTCAAAGGGGCACTCTAGAAATTAATTTGAAAATTTGGAGATTTGAAAATTTGAAAATGCTTACCCCAGAAGCAGTGAATGGAGTGTAAATGTAATTGCCAATACAATAACCGCAGGGACGCGGAGACGCAGAGGAAAATTCCCTGCGCCTCCACGTCCCTGCGGTTATTAATTTTTAAGTACGAATTCCGCAAAAAAGTAATTAATAGAAAAAGAATACCCTCTATTGGGTATTCTTTGGCATACTCTTTAAAGGTACTTTTAATAAGTAAGTCAGAAACATAAAAAACCATAGACCATCATACCTTCTGATTATGAAAAAGGGCCGTCACTGACGGCCCTTAATTTTCGATAAGATTTGAATCAAAATATGGGTTCGCGGTTAAAGAACCTCCATTTATTAGTTAGTGAATTTATGCCCTGCATTTACCCAATTAGTAATAACCGCTTTTTCAGTTGTTGTTAATAATGCTTGTGGACTAATTGGCATTTTCTTTAAAGTATAAGTAACACAGGAATTATTGATCTGGCTCCAGTAGGTAACTATATTACAATCACTGTCGAAATTATAGCCTGCAGAACTTCCCCCATTCATGTGACAGCCACTTCCGCTGCTACATCTTGTTGTTATTAAATTTCTCACAGCTGCAAAAAGAGGTCCTGAAGCAGCGGCACTAACAGTAACTGTTTGGGTTTTAGTACATCCATTAGCATCTTTAACTCCCATCAGATAACTTCCAGCAGTTAGTGAAGGGAATACATTACTGGTTTGATAAGCCCCACCATTTTTATTGTAGGTATAGCCTGAAGAGCCTGTTGCTGTTATTGTAATACTACCATTTGCGGCAGGTGTTGAACAAGGCACTACGTTTGTAATAGCGGGGGTAATTGTAATATTGATGTTTGTACAAGTACTGGTTGCAGCCAGGGTGACGGCTTTTGTACCCAAACATCCATTTGAATTTTTGGCAGTAATTGTATATGTGCCTGCAGCCAGGTTATTGAAAGTACCACTTGATTGATAGGCTCCTCCATTTAAGCTATAGGTAAACCCTGTGCCACCAGTTGCAGCTGCGGTTATCGATCCATTTGACTGTCCTGTTGTTGGATTAACCTGTGAAGAAGTAACCGTTATAGTTACACCAGCACAAGGATTAGTGGCTCCAAGTGCTACAGTAGCAACTCCTGTACAGCCATTAGAATTCTTTGCAGTGATGGTATAGTTACCAGTAGCAAGACCTGTGAATGTTCCGCTATTCTGAAAAGCACCATTATTTATACTATAGGTAAATCCTGAACCGCCAGTTGCAGATGCAGTTATTGAACCATTAGACTGTCCTGTTGCTGGGTTCACTTGCGTGCTGGTTACTGTAACTGTAACACCTGCACATGGATTCAAAGTAGCGATAGTGGCTTGAGTAAATCCAAGACATCCCCCAGTTGATTTGGCTGTTATGGTATAATCGCCTGGAGCCAGATTGCTAAAAGTTCCTGAATTTTGAAATGCTCCTCCGTTAAGGCTGTAGGTAAGTCCGGATGCTCCAGTGGCGGTTGCGGAAATTGAACCGTTTGTCTGATTAGGAGAAGCATCCACTTTTGTGGCACTAACGGCTATTACTACTCCTTTACAAGGATCCAATGAACCAATAGATACCATTACTGTATCTGTACATCCAGCAGAATTCTGACCTATTACCCGATACTCTTTAAAAGGAGCCAATCCGGAAAAATAGCCGGTGTCTTTAAAGGCACCACCATTAAGGCTATACTGGAATTGTTTCCCTCCAGAGGCAGTGACAGTAATGGTGCCATTCTCACTATTCAGCAAGGCATCAGTTCCTGTAGCGGTAATGGTAAAATGGATTTCTTCACATGTTAGTGACATGTCGTGCTTGCAGCCAATAAAGTTTGAGATTACAAAAAGCATGGCCACAAGAAGTAGTATGATACTTCTTTTCATTTCAGGTTGGTTTTAATAAAAATGACTGGTTACTTAGTTTAATCGGTGAGGCCAATTATGATGCCAACCTCATATTATCAATATTTAGATATGCACTTGGGGATAAGTTTTATACACTTATAATCCTGTAACGTAAATTTTCGGCTACAACAGAGAAGATGTAAAATAGAAATACTATAAATAAAAACTCAAAAAACTGAATCATCAATGCTATGATAATAACCGTAGAAACTAAGATCAATAAATTGATTATCACTTTATTTATTTGACAAAAAACCCCTTAATCAGAAGAAAATTAATAGGGATTATTTCTCGAGGGGAATTTTGCAGTCATTATATTTGCAGTCCAATATTTGACTCCGTAGCTCAGTTGGTAGAGCAGCTGACTCTTAATCAGCGGGTCCAGGGTTCGAGTCCCTGCGGGGTCACTTTCAAATCCTACTTATCAAGTAGGATTTATACCCAGTCACCTTAGGCTTATGTTCTTTTCTTTATTCAGCTTTTTTAAACGGACTAACGGAGGCTTTTTCTTCAATTTGGAGCAGCAAAGCATCAAGGTCATTTCTTGAAAGGTATTTTCCTTTAACCATTACACTCCGAATCTTTTTCGTATTGCTTATATCAATTAGTGGGTTAGCATCTAAAATTAGAAGGTCTGCATAGAAACCTTTATCAATCCTTCCATACTGATTATTCATCTTGAAATAAGCAGGGCCATTAATAATACTGGCTTGTAAAGCTTGTAATGGAGTCAATCCATATTTAACCAAAAGACCCAGCTCATCATGAAGACCAATACCTGGATAATCAAATGAATTAAGGTATCCAGCATCCGTACCTGCAATTATAGTAACTCCTGCTTTTTGTAATAATGGCAAAAGCGAGGCTGCCTTTTCAAATACCTGATGGCGGAGAGCTATAGCTTCTTTCGAATCTCCTGCCGCCCTTTTAATCCTCCAATAATAGGTGTTCTTAAGCCCCTGACCGAGATATTTCAGATACTCATCATTCCAATGGTTCTCCTGGTCCAAGTAGGTTGTAACCCTGCTAATTGTCAATGTAGGAACGACCGCTGTGCCCTTTGCTGCCATCTCTTTATACACTTCCATTGCATAGCTTTCATCAAACTGCTTCAACACTAATGGCATCACTTCTTTTGAAGTCAGTTTGCCTTCCTGAATATTTTGAGCAATAGCGGCTTCACCTTTTGCGCCTGCCTTTAGTACATAGGCCATATGTTCAACAGAAGACAATCCGGCTTCCACTACCTGATTCATGGTAAGGGCATAAGGAATATGTCCCGAAACAGGCCAACCCATTTGCCTGGCAGCTTTCAACCCTTCCAGATAAAGCGCAGGTTTAATGGTATTATCAGTAATCTTGATAAAGTCTACTTTCAATTTTTTCAACGAATCGAGTGCGTTCATAAGTTGAGGGGTATCGCCAATCTCAAGATCTCCAACCCAAATAGAATTGATGCCTTCTAACTTGGGTCCCGAAGTAAAGATAGTGGGCCCGAATAATTGTCCAGCAGCAATCTGATTCCGCCATTTAATAACTTCAATACTTAAATCTGCGGCAGCATCACGTACCGCAGTTATACCATGCGCAATAAATAATGGTAGCAGGTTTTTATTCTCTTCAATCAGAGAATCACCTCCTCCAAAATGCATATGCATATCCCACAATCCTGGCATCAGGAATTTGCCTTTTGCATCAATAATCTGAATACTTTTCGGATAGACGTTTTTATGTGGTACTATAGCTTCAATCTTTCCCCCCTTTACGAGAACATCCTTATTAATTAATAAACTACCATCGCTTATTTGGATAATGGTTGGGTTGGAAATAACAAGATCAAATTTTGACTGGGCATTGCTTACTACAGATGAGATAAGAAGTAAAAATGATAGTTTACAGTATTTCAGCATGCCAGTTTTTCAGAAAATTACTGTATTTATTACAAGGCGTAAAATGAAATAATCAGAAATCAGCGGCACTCCAATATTTGCATAACGGATTCTTTTTTCCGCTGTGAAACAGGAACCTGGCTGCCACTTTCCAAAACAAGCATTCCGCCATCAGTCTTATCATATAACCGTATCTTATCAGGGTTCACCAGAAAAGAATGATGAGTGCGAATAAATCCTAAAGGTTCCAGCATAGAGGCATATTCCTTTAAATTTCTGGATACCAGAATAGGTTCGCCATCCTCAAGAAAGAACCTCGTATAGGTGCCTTCGGCCTCACAGTAAAGAATACTTGCAATTTTTACAAAATAGGTGTTCTCGATATCTTTCAGCACTATCTTCCTTTCTTTGGATTGGATACCCGACAATTGTTGCAATAAAACTTCTACCTGACGTTTAAGGAACAAATTATTTACATTAAGGATTGCCCTTTCCATACTTCTACGGAAAGCCTCCGGATCAACTGGCTTCAAAAGATAGTCGATGGCGCTGAATTGAAAGGCTTCCAGTGCATATTTATCATGTGCGGTAACAAATATTAACTGAAACGAAGGGGATGACAATTTTCTTAATAAATCAAACCCGGTACCGTCTTCCATTTCAACATCTAACAAAACAATATCAGGCGAAAACTCTACCAATTTCCGCATTGAAGAAGCCACGCTATCCGCTTCTTCAATATGTGTAATACTCTCACAATATACTTTTACAAGACTCACAAGTCCTTTTCGAATGGGAGCTTCATTATCAACAATAAGTATTTTCATAAAAGCTGGTTTGAGTTATACTTTAAATTTTACTCAGAAACAAGTCCGTCGCTTCTATATAAAGCTGGTAATAGTATTTTAACCTGAACCCCTTCCCCATCAGAATTATTTTCTATAGTAAAAGAAGCTTTTGTTTTCAATTTTATGTTAAGGAGATAGATCCTGTCCCTTATCATCTGCATAGCTCTTGAGATATGCCCATTTTTTTCGGTTGGTGAATCTGCCAATCCTCTGCCATTGTCTGAAATAAATATACACAAATGAGAGGCTTCCTGTTTAAAGAGAATTGACAAATGGCCCTTGTACCCAATACCCTTGAACCCATGTTCAATACTATTCTCCACGAAAGGTTGCAAAATCATGGCGGGCAACAGCATTTCTGCTGGTTCCAGATCATCATCGGCTTTTATGCTATAAGTGAATTTACCGGGGAACCTGGCCAACTGTAATTCCAGGTATTCACCAAGAAAATCAGTTTCCTGTTCTATGGTAACATAATCTTTATAGGTACTTTCAAGCGTTTCCCTCATTATATGGGAGAATTTCGAAAGATTGCTGACGACAGTTTGGTTATTACCCCCTTCCATTGCCATAGATTGAAGTGATGCCAGTGCATTAAAAAAGAAATGGGGGTTAATCCTGGCGCGATTCAACCGTTGTTCCGCTTCCAGCATTTTCTTCTTGTTATTAAGGGATTGCTGACGGATAAAAAAAACAAGGCCTATCAATGCTAAAAAACCAGCGATGGCCAATAATATATATATACGCTTTTGCTGTGCTAATTCCTGAATTGTTTTTTCATTCTTGGCCTGGTTATATTTTTTCTCCAGTTCATTTATGACTTTCGTTCTTTCCACATTTGTCAAGCTATCCTGTATTTCAACATAGGCTTCTAACGATTCCAATGCCCCCTTATAATTATCTCTTCGCTTTGCAATCTGGTAGATAAGTGCATATCCATTAGCAATGGACTCAGGGTTTTTGCCCATTTTTTTTATCCTAAGACTGGAATCGGCAAACACCTCGGCTTCTTTATATCTTCCCAATTCCATTAACACATCTGCTTTGTCGCCGAAATTAGTGGCTTTCAATTCATCTATGCTTTCAGGAGTGAAAGTGGCTAAGGAGCTATCAAGATAGTTAAGGGCCAAAATATAGTTACCTCTTTCATGAGCATAGCCATTCATGAGATTATATCCCTTTCTGATTATTGAGACATCATTGATGCTTTTCCCTATTGTCAACTGTTCTCTGGTTAATACTTCTGCAGTGTCGAGAAAATTGAAATCTTTTGTATCCTGATAATACCACAAGTATTTTCCTCCCAACTTATATAAAAGATTAGCCTTTTCAGACGGAACTGATAGTTCCCGGATAATCGGCAGTGCTTTTCGTGCATAAGAAATTCCTTTTGAAGATTCTTTCATCCGGTTAAATGTCTGGGAAATCATCAGCAGACAATCGGCTTCCTCATAACTGTCTTTGTGTTGTTCAAGAATTGCCAAATTCTTTAAACTAAAAGAAAGGGCTGATGGATAATCGCCTTTGTTATGAAATACGGCTGCCGCAATCCTGTAATAGTTTTGATATGAAATATCAGGGCATGCATTGGCTTCATAGTATTTTGCGGCCTTCTGCAAATAAAATTCAGAAGAATCCAATTCCCTTTTATAACCGAAAGATTCCGCGACCCATTCATAGTATTTCGGTAAGCACCCAGGGTTCTTTGAAGATTTTAAAATCAGCTCTTCCTCTGTTCTTTGGGTGATGGCTAATTGTCTGGCTTTTTGTTGAAGTGGTATAGATTCAGGACAATCGCAATTCTTTTGCGACCAGGCTATAATTGGTGCAAAAAATAATCCCAGAAAAAAAAGGGGTAATAAGGAAGGTTTAGTAGTGAGAAGCATTCAGTTGCAAAGGTTTATCCAGTCTAAAATAATTCATATGTGAGAGTGAATTATGAAAAACTTATCCCCTGAAAGTTAATTACTTCATTTAATGTGCTGAAAGCTGCAGTTATTGGTCAAAAGTTGTCAAATATTGGTCAGATGGTATCAATAAAAAAATCCCCCGAATAAGTTCGGGGGAGAAAGGTGTAATGGTTAATGGTATGATTAAGGGTGAAAAGAATACAAAGCCGCTACCTCGGTAGGGGTAAGTGTACGGTTATAAGCCCTGAAATCATCAATTTTGCCATTGAAATACTGCCCTGCGAATGCCGATCCTATTAAGCCAATCGGACTAGAGCCAGAGTACGAAATTTGTATTGCATCACCATCATAAACTGCGCTATTATCTTTTACCCCATTAATATAGAGATCCATATCATTGGCCCCTCTGACATTTATTACCAAATGATACCATTGGTTTGCTGAAAGAGCTACTGAGCTCAACAATGAATTCCTGCTGTTCCCATTCATAGCACCTCCATTTCCAATATTAAAAGCTAATTTATTAGGAGAGGAAATAGACATCTGAAGCCAGGATCCGAAATAGGCATTAGCTGTGCGATCTGATTGGAAGAGGGACATAGTGGCTTCCGGTGTAGGCGTATTCAGCCACAGCGAATAAGAAAAAGGGAAAGTCTGGTTTAACCCTGCAACTTCTGTTCTTGCATTAGAGCCATTCAGAACAAGTGCCCTGTTTGACCTGTCGAAACGATCGGAACCATAAGAGAGATAACCTGCTTCTCCGCCATGGTTATTATTCCCACTGGTATCGCGGGTATTGCCATTAAAAGATAATGAACTACTTTTCCTGAAGCTGGAGTCATTTGCTCTTCTGCGGTTGGAACGGGTGGAACAGGATCTGGCTCAGTAGTAGATTTTTACAAGAAGTCATAAATAACAACAATAAGGACACAGAAAGGGTCAGCGATTTGCTTTTCATACAAATTGGTTTTTGGTTTTAAAAAAGGATATTCACTAGGATAATATTCACTATCCGGCAACTAAAGTAAATAGTGGGATGGGGATATTTTTGCCTGATAAGCAACTGAGTCCTTTGATTTAATATGCGAGTTGAAATAGCTGATAAATGTACCCTTGCCCATATTTTGTTGAAAACATAATTGCGACTATATTAGGGCACCAAATACCAAACCTTAGCTATGAGTACCCATCATCAGGAGGAGAAAAACAAATTCCAGCTGGAAAGAATCGCCCTTTTTTCAGATGCTGTTTTCGCCATCTCAATTACCCTTCTGGTAATAGAGATTAAAGTGCCAGTAATACCTTCAGGAACGGAAAATTTCTCTGAAGCATTCAATCATGCCATATTACATATGGTGCCTGAATTCCTGGGATTCTTCATCAGTTTTATAGTAATCGGGCAATATTGGAAAGCACACCATACAATATTTGGTTATCCTGAAAGATTATGACCGTAAACTGATATCTCTTAATACGTGGTTCTTATTGAGTATAGTATGTATGCCATTTACAACAGGATTAGTAAGTCGCTTCATGCAGTTCCAGCCCTATATGTATTATGTAATCAATGTTATAATTACAGGCCTCATTCAAGTTTTATTATGGCGCTATGTTGTAAAACATAAGGAGTTCCAAAGCGAACCTATTCCTCAGGGCATCATAAAATTCAAATATGCCAGTGCCTGGGTAGTTGTTATTTTCTTTCTCTTATCCCTGCCTGTTAGTATAATATTCGGAGGCGCTATTGGAAGGATCTTTCTTGTAACAGTATTCATCTTCACTATTCTTACAAGAAGGTTTTATGACAGGAAGTATAAGATTGGGGAGAAAGTTTGAGTGGGCTTGGTGCTAAATGCTTGATGCTTTTTGCCTAGGGCTTAAGGCCTAAAGCTTAAAGCCTAAGGCCTAAGGCTTAGTTTAGTTATCCGTACAATGATTAGGCTTCGAAAAAAAAATCCTTGTAGTTCACTACGCTCCCGTACTATTACTGATTTAAGCTTTAAGCCTTTGGCCTTAAGCCCTAGGCAAAAAGCATCTAGCCTCTCGCGCTCACCACTTCAATCTCAAAAACCAAAACACTATTAGGAGGAATCTTAGGTCCGCGGGTGCGAATGCTATAGGATTGACCAGAGGGAATTACAATTTTAATCTTACCTCCTACCTTACAGGCAGGAAGGGCTAATTGCCATCCTTTGATAAGTCTGGTTAATGGGAAAGTGGCAGGTGCTGTTTTTGTTTGATCGAATACTCTTCCATTTGTCAAAAGATAACCCTTATAATTTACCGTCAAAGTATCTGTCACTTTTACCTGTGCCCCTGTTCCTTCGGCTAGTATTGCGTAATAAACAGATTCTATCTGTTTCATGCTTTCCAGTTTACCGGATTGCATGGCTTGTCTTATTTGTTGTTCATCTCTGGCACTTTGATCGAGACTATCAATATTAGAGAATGGCATTAATACAGGAGGCTTTGCTTCAGAAGGCTGCAGCGATTTCCAACCATTTATCTTTTGCACCCAAAGTTGTTCTGTAATATAAACGATCTTATTCTTTTTGGAATTAGTAAAAAAGGTTCCGGCAGATTGCTGAAAACCCCATTTCCCTGCTACTTCACAACTACCTATCAACTTCCATTTATTGGATTCAGGGAAATGAATATAGCCGCTATACACAGTAAAATTTTCTGCTGAATCAGATGCTGTAGCTATATATAAATTATAAGTCTCCTTCAACTTCCAGTCAAAATCCCATGTAAACTCTCCTTTTTCCACTTCCACTCCAAGTCCAGATGCAATAACTTTTGCTGTCTTCGGAAATTCCATCACCACTTCTCTTTTCGTTTTATGCGCTTCGAGATATACTGTGATATCTCCAAGCTGCAAGCCAGCCTGAAGTTTCTTCTTTCCCTGAATATCTTGTACTGAAACTTTTGAAAATACACCAACAGCCTTCAGTGAATCTGGTAAGGACACTGTAATAACAGAATCCCTTGACCCTGCCAATACAGAAATCCACGAAATAATAAAAACAAAAGAGGTAAGAACTCTTATCATATCATTAAAAATAAAAGTCTGTTAATGATGTTGTCTGCGTTTGATGATTCCACCAGAAGCTTCCTTGATAGTATTGGCTATAACAAATGCATTTGCGTCCACATCATACACCAGGTTTTTCAGCTTCCTCAATTCGAGTCTGGTGATTACGGTAAAGATGATATCGCACTCGGAACTGATTTCGAATTTACCAGGAAGAAATCCTCTTTCACCTTTATACACAGTTATACCTCTTCCCAAATTATTTACTAATTGGTACTTTATCACTTCACTCTTTCCAGAAATGATGGTAACACCTGTATAAGCTTGCAATCCTTCCACCACATAATCGATACTTCTAGTAGCGGCAAAATAGGTAAGGATTGAATATAGAGCTGTTTCAGGTCCGAACTTCAAAGCAGCAATACTGAATATGAGGATATTGATTCCAAGAATGATTTCTGTGATAGTAAATGAAGTTTTCTTCAGTGTATATAATGCCAATACTTCAATACCATCAAGGGCTGCTCCTGCACGCATGATAAGACCGATTCCTATTCCAAGGAACACGCCACCGAAAATGGAGATCAGCAATTTATCCTGGGTAATCATGAAATTAGGAAGTAGCTGCAAACAGGCACCAAGGAGCAATACACTTAGAAAGGTCCGGAAAGCAAAGCGTTTACCAACTGTATAGTAACTTATAAGAATCAATGGAATATTCAATACGATAATTACCATTGCAAGATTCAGATCATATAATTCATGCACAAGCAGGGATACACCGGTAATACCGCCATCAAAGAAATGGTTTGGAACAAGAAACCCTTTCAGTGAAAAGCCTGCTATTATTACCCCCAGTATAATCCAGGCAAAATCCTGAACAATTTCTAATGGATCTTCTTTGGGGTGTTTTGTAATGGAGGCTGCTAACTGAGTCTTTAATTCCTGCAAGTTTTTTTGCTTATGGCTTTCTCTTTCACGAATAGCGGTCTGCGTAAAATAGCTGTGAGAATTGAGAAATTCAATTTGCTTCAACTCCCATTCAGCCCTGTTCTTAACCAAATCATGTTTCTTGTATTCATGATAAAGGCTTTCAGCGGTCTTTTTATAATCGTCTGTACCCAGATAAAAGAGATCAGCATCACAAAGTATCTGGCTAAGGTGATCATGAGGCGTTTGTGGCAATTTTGTAGCCATTATGATACGACAGATATGATCTATCTGTTCTTCACTATAGTTATAATCGGGAAGATGTTTTCTGGCAATCCTACAGGATATCTCTTCATGGTCGTGATGATTCTGAATAAATCCAACATCATGGAAAAGAGCGGCTGTTTTCAATAAAATCAAATCCTCCCCTACTATTTTTTCAGATATCGCTAAATGTTCAGCGGCAGCAAGAACATTTATTGTATGATCCAGATTATGGTAGGTGATATAAGCCGGAAGCCCGTTTTCTAATTTCTTAATGATGTAGGAATACGCCTGGTCAAATTGCATAACAATACTTTAGAATTTGGGGTGCATACTATGTAAATAGCCCGAAATGTCTTCCCTGGTTGAAGATGAACAAATTACAACAAGCCAGCTATAAATTAAGTCAATTCAGGAAAGCAGGGGGAAGATAAAGAACTATTTTGAATTTCATCCATGAATTAAGGCTTTTTTGCTGTAAATCAACCCTTTAACCATTGATATAAATAAAAATAGGTGCTATACACATGTCCTCGCCCACAATATTTACAACACTTTAAATACTGAAGTCATCAAAAAATATGAACAAATAGAAAAGGAAAGTAAAAGGAATGGTTTTTCTAATAAGGTGTGAAATGTATAAAAGGTGAATACAATGCTGTAACGATATCTAAACCAATATAGTTCACCTTTACAATTCAATCAACTCTACAATCATTTGTTGGTATTGTCCCTTCAATTTCAACTAAAAAATCAAGACATGAAAAGCAAAAACTTAACTAACTTCTTAATATCACTTCTCTTCCTGATGATTGGTTTTGTATCTCCTGTTCAGGCCGCATTGCTCAAACCTGTAACGGATAGTATTCCTTCTACTGAAGGTGCAAGGGCTAAAGTGCTCGCACTTCGATTGGAAGAAATAAAATCGACTGATAAGTCAACCCTTAGCAGATCAGAAAAAAAGGAATTAAGAAAAGAAACAAAGGATATCAAGAAAGAAATCAAGACGATGAGTAATGGCGTATACATATCCATTGGCGCTTTAATCATCATCATCCTTTTACTGATACTTATTCTCTGATAGTAGTCCATTCTCGTTTTTGAACCGCACCCTTCAACCTGGCGAATAATTCAGCAATAACCTTATCCATTGCTGTCTATTTTCCGGGTATCAGAACCTGGACTTTTATAAATAAAAAATATTGTCACTAAACATACTTATAGCAATTCAAGAGAAACTGAAGTATCCACCTTTACAAAAAATGGATGCTAACAGTCGTGACACTGAAACAAGCGAAACTATAAAGGAAGATCATTTCAGTCAATCGGCAATCCCCTCTATATTAATCGCTTTAACGCAATACTGTAAAGCGGACAGTGGCATTAAGTCGATAATAGAGAATAATTCTTCAAGCCAGTGGTTAACAATCATTCTTGGTAACAAGAAACAATCGGTAGTTGGGAAAATTGCCAGCTATTCTGAAGATACGCCTTCAAATGTTGAAGAAAAGATGAATCCGATACTCAACACGGCAATATCGATGATAAAAGATATGGCTGAAGAGGGAAAAGATATACAGCATATAAAGCTATTTCTGGCACGTCAGCGAAATAATATCCTCCCCTTTCTGCCTTCATCATTACAGATGGGTGAATTACTCGATGATGCAACTATGGATGACAATACCCATAAAATGGGAGGGCCGTTTTCAAGTATCATCAACGCTTTAGGTGACCAATTTTCTGATGGACAGGTTACCAGTTAATCCTCTATATAAATTCTTACATACAAATTCAAACTACAAAAGAAAGTAAATTAATTATTATGAAATCACTAGTATTATTAACAATCCTGTCGTTATGTATCCTTCCTACTTTAAGCTCGCAAAATATAAACATCGGTATTAAAGGAGGTCTTAATATCTATAATATCCATAACGATAATGGAGCCAAATATGATAATCTTACAGGTTTCCATATTGGCTTATTAGGCCATATTCATTTAACCAGGCATTTAGCATTTCAACCAGAAATTCTTTATTCTGCTCAGGGAGCTAAATATAATGCATTAGGTGAAACAGTAAGAGTTAAGCTTGGATATATAAATGTCCCTTTACTGGTTCAGTATATGTTCGACAATGGGTTCCGCCTGGAAGTTGGTCCGCAAATCGGGTTCTTGTTAAAAGCAAAAGCTGAATCAAACAATAACGATACCGATTTCAAGAGTAATTTAAAGAGCACTGACATTGGATTAGCGTTGGGTCTGGGTTATATCGTCCAGAGTACAGGTTTTGGCATTGATGCCAGATATAATATTGGATTGAGTAATATCAATGAAAATAGTCCAACCAAATCCATGAATCGCGGTTTTCAATTTGGAGTATTGTATCAATTTAACCATAAATAGCCTTATCTCTGATTCTTACAATGGCCAACAACTGTTGGCCATTTTTTTATTTAATCGAAAACCACTTCTTGTTTATGTAGAAGGATCTGAGCCTGAATAACAGTCGCGAGCAGTTGAATACAGCCCATTATGAAAAAGAGGATATTAAATGAAAGATAATTGGCAATCAACCCTCCCCCCACAATGGCTATTCCAGTAACTATCTGGCTTTGTCCACTTGCCAATCCCCAGGCATAAGTATCATTGGTTGAATCCACGTTCTTCGCATAAAGAGCATCCCATGTGGGGGTACCCATTGCTTCAGCAATGCCTAATCCGGCCTGCACAAAAAAAAGCTGCCAGGTATTTGAAACGAAAATATAGCAGAAAGTAAATAATGCATTTAGCGCATAACCAGCCACCATAACTTTGGCTTTATACGGTTTACCATTTACCAGTTTTCCAACCAGGATATAAACCAATCCCGTTACTATTAAGAAGGAAGCCCATGCACCAGTAATATCCAGTATGTCTCCACCTATCTTTTCAGTAAAAATAGCCAGCAAGGGTCCCAGCATCCCCTCTCCAAAATACCAGATATTTGCACCAAGTAAAAGTGTTTTAGTAGTTCGGGAAAGGGGCATTATAAATCGTTTAGGAAAGAAAAAAGGGGCTTTGAGTCAATTTTAGACTTTTTCTAATTTCAAAGGTTTAAACCAAACATTTTTATTTTTCGTATGTAATAACACTTATGTCTGCAAAGATGCTTTTCCTTTTCTTTTTTATACTTGCCTGCCAGAAGCAGACCAGCACTAATACGCCTGTAATTCCCATTGACCCAATACCAACTGGGAAAACCTGGCTGGCCTTAGGTGACTCATATACCATTGGACAGGGAGTTACTGAAATTGAACGTTTCCCTTATCAGACGGCTCTGTGGTTAGCCCAAAATGGAAAAGCTGTCACGATACCAGATTATATAGCAACAACCGGATGGACGACTGGTGTACTAACCAATAATGTTACAAGCCGTAATCCTTCAAAATATGATATAGTTAGTCTTCTAATCGGTGTAAATGACCAATATCAAACCCACGATACAGTTGGGTATCGCCAGAAATTCAGTTTTATCTTAGAAAAGGCCATAACAATAGCGAAGGGAGTAAAAGAACATGTTTATGTCTTATCCATTCCTGATTATAGTGTTACACCTTTTGCAGCCTATAATGATACTGCACAAATCAGAAAGGAAATTGACTTGTTTAATAGTATAAACCGGGATGTAACCAATCAATATAAATGCAATTATCTGGATATTACTGCATCAACAAGAGAAGCAAAAACAAACCGGAGTCTTTTAGCTGCTGATGGCTTACACCCTTCGGGCATTGAGTATAAAAAATGGGCCGAGCGGCTTGGCCCCTTAATTCTTGGTACTTTAAAATAAGCTTGAAAACATTCGATCTATAAATGTCAATTTGAAGAAATGCCTTCCTTTACAAGTATAGCTTTTACATCAAAGCTGCTATCAGCCATCAGCTTTCTGATATCTTTTGCAGTCCAGAAACATTCATAATATGCAGAAGAGAAATACTTCTCTTCAAAATAATAGATAAATGAAGGAGATTCTTTCAATTTTTCTGACACACCCCAACACTTTACAGTATCCTTATCAACTATTTCTATCAAAGTCAGTTGCCACCAATTGCTTTCCTGAGCCAGAAGCTTATTATTGATATTAAGTGCATATAACCCTTTTCCTAAATGCTTTATAGACATATTCCTTCCCAAATCGAACCATACAGAATCTTTTTTCAGAAATTCAAGTGTATCTAAATTTTCTCTGTAAGGATATCCCATTGAAAGCATACCTCCTCCCCTTACTTCATAGATCGCTTCTTTGGTAATAATATAGTTTCTTGAAGTGTCATAGGGCTGGTATGAGGAATCATAATGCTGGTATCTTTCTGATTCATACCCATAGCTTAATTCTTTTACTTTTCCAACTCCGATAATTTTTGGCCACACTCCTTTTACGACTTTTGCTGATCTGATATTATCTGTAAAAATTAAATACTTCTTCCCAACAAACACATAGTTGCTATCTTCTAAAGAAAGCCAATTCCCTTGTAGCATTTCAGGAAACCGGGCTTCATCTTTTACATCTATAGGTAATGGTTGAGGGAAATTTTCGAGAGAACAGGATTGGAAGAAAAGAATACAGAGCCATCCTGCCAACTTCCAATGAGCTTGAAAGAAAGCTGCAAAATTCGGTTTCATACCGTATTATTTTAAGCAAGGTATGCCTCCCGAAATCCCTGATACAATGACGACAATCAGTAATGGATATGTTTTAAGCCAAAATCTTTCCTTTATCAACTGAAATAAGCTTCTTATTAAATAGAAATCAGGCCGTTTCAGACATGGTTATGAATAAGTAATTGAGGAATGTATAGACGATAAACATAGCGACAGCCATTATCATATCGAAGCGTATCGACTCTTTATATTTTCCTTTTTTAATGAGACTAAGGGAATACACAGTACTTGTAATTACTATGAAAATACAAAACAAGGTTAGTCCATGAAGCGTATCAACCAATGTAAATGTTGTTGATTCTGGAAGGGAAGAGTCAATGATGTACTTATTACCAACAACGGCGAACAAAGCTCCAACGCTTAGTCCGAACCGTGAGTCCATGCTGTCTGCATGAATAAAGAAACAGATAAATGCAATAAGAAAGGAAATATACATACCCAGGAACATCTTCCAAAAAAGTCCCTCGGCATCCCTTAGAATACTCAGTCTGACCCTAAAGGCACTGTATTCAACATGTGGTTTTGAAAGGCTCTCATCACCAAATGAAGTTTCATAAGCTTTTACACCTGTACTAATGATACAGCTATCGATCGTCCAACCTCTCAATGTAAATCTTGGATCATAATGTTGGCCAACGGTATCAGGAACAAATATCAGACTGCGTGAATCAAACTGAGAGTTCTCTATAGAGAGTCGAAGGGTTTGCCGGTCGAAAGGGAATTTATCTATCTTCCATGAATCCTTCATCACACATTGCAATTTCATTTGCATAGAGATTACATCACCTGAGCTATCGATGGTAAAAAATGATTTGTCGACAGTTTTTGCCTGAGGCACTTCCAGATTATCGTAGAAATTGAAATCACGTCTTTTATACTTCAACCATATCCAGAAATTGGCAGTAAACTCCTTTTGCTTAAAATCCACATTATGGATACTTACTATATAAATACCCACTTTGACAGTATCAGGTGCCTGGTCTTGAGCAACAGCCTTGGACACACAGCCAAAGAATAAAGCAAGAGAAACAATGAAGGAAGTAATGGTCTTTTTCACAATTATTGAGATTAGCTTTTTGAAAGATACTGCACCATATTCTAAACGACAAGTATTAACTGTATTTCTTCCGTTCTTCCAGTCTTCCAGACTTCCGGACTTCCGGACTCACCGACTACACACTAATTTTTTTATTCCTCCCAACCACCCTATTTTCACAAAATGCCAGCAACGCATAAGCATCTCCTGGAATTATTGGCCTGTATAGATCTGGAAGAGAAAGAGCAGGTAAAACGATTTAGTCTAGACCAACAGCATACCCTTAAGAACTTAAAGGCTGAAGGTTTAGCCTTGCATCCATTAATCGTAACCAGAAAGAACTTCGGCTATGCCGATTACCCTGAAATCAGCTTCCGGCTTGCTTTTCCACCAGAAACCAATTTATTCAAAGATGGTGCCGCAATTGAGTGTTTTATATCAGGAGAAGAACCTATAAAGGGAATATTATTGAGTCTGGATGGCAAATCTGGGGAATTTCGGCTGTTTGCCCCTGATTTCCCGGATTGGATAGAAGAGAATGGAGTAGGAATCAAGTTGGCACCTGACCAACGTACTACCCAAATCATGAAGACAGTGCTGAATGAACTGGAAGCAAATAAAAACCAACTCCTGCTCTTCGAACAACTTCATGAGGGAAAGGAATCGTCCGCAAAATCACTTCAAAATACCGACCTGTCCTTTCGTAACAACAGATTGAATGAAAGCCAGCAGCAGGCAGTAAAGGCCGTGGTTCAAAACGAATCTATTGTTATAGTTCATGGTCCACCAGGCACCGGAAAAACCACCACTCTTATTGAGGCTATTACCCAACTGATAAAGCAAGGAGAGAAAATCCTGGTCTCCGCCCCCAGCAACACTGCTGTGGATACTATTGTAAGAGGATTGATCGCAACAGGAGTAAAGGTTTTAAGAGTAGGCAATTCAAGCAAGGCAGATGAGGAAGTTTTTCCGTATACGCCCGAGGGTAAACTATCGAATAGCAAACAGCAGAAAGAAATCAAGCAATTGAAGATGCGTGCGGAGGAATTTCGTAAAATGGCATTAAAGTATAAGCGAAGTTTCGGCAAAGCAGAAAGGGAGCAACGAAATCTACTATTCAAGGAAGTAAAAAGCATAAGAGCCGAGATAAAAAAGCTTCAGGCTTATAATGAAGAGAAACTATATACGGAAGCTGATGTAATTGCGGGTACTCCTATTGGGTTATATGATGCAAAGACAAGTCAGTTGAAATTTGACAGTCTGGTTATAGATGAAGCAGGACAATGTATTGAACCTCTTGCCTGGTGTCTGTTCCCATTGGCCCAGAAAATTGTGCTTGCTGGCGATCACTTACAATTACCACCAACAGTATTGAGTGAGGAAGCCTTAAGAAAGGGATTCAACCGCTCTATTCTTGAAGTAGCCATTCAATCATTGAAAAATGTTTACTTGTTAAATACTCAATACCGAATGCGTGAATCGATTGCAGGATTCTCGAGTGATTATTTTTATGAAGGATTGCTTTTATCTGCATCACATCTATCAAATACCGGACAACATATCACATTCATTGATACAGCAGGATCAGGCTACCAGGAAGTACAAGGAAACGATGGGATGAGTTTACAGAATAAAGGGGAATTGGATATAGTAATAAAACTGATGGAAACTGAAAACCTGAATCCAAGAACTACTGCCTTCATTTCTCCTTATTCGGGACAAGTAGCTGCAGCACGTGAAGTATTACCAAGAGAAATGCGGATAAGCACCATCGATAGTTTCCAGGGGCAGGAAAAAGAGACCATCATACTTTCTCTGGTAAGAAGCAATGAAGATGGCATCATCGGGTTCCTGAAAGATTACCGAAGGATGAATGTGGCGATAACCAGGGCCAAAGAGCAACTATTTGTAATTGGAGATAGTGCTACTATTGGAGCGGATCCGTTTTATAATTCGTTTTTAGGGTATGTGGAGAAGATGGGGGTTTATAGGACGGTGTGGGAGTTTCTAATTTGAAAATTTGGGAATTTGAAGATTTGAAAATGAACAGCCAATACAATAACCGCGGAGACGCAGGGAAACGGGTTGACTTCTCCCGGGTTGACTTCTCCCAGGTTGACTTCTCCCGGGTTGACTTCTCCCGAGAAGTCAACCTGGCGGATGTCATCTACCGAGATGTCATCTTGGGAGATGACATCTCGAGATGGACTCCCCGTGTGAAAAATCCCAGAAAAAATAAGAAAAAAACGGTTGTATTCACCTCGGTTCCACCAAAAGAAAATCAAGAAATGCCAGATTGGAGCCTTTATTATATTTGAGAGTGAGTAAATTCAAGCCTGCAGTTGGAAATACAATCTCCCCTACTGTTGCTTGTGTCCAATTATGCCAATTGCCGGTATTTTCAGGAAGATAAAGCTGGCAGGCTTTCTTCCCATTCAACCATAATTCTGATTTATTATCCTGATAGCCATAGATAGTTATAATCCGATACTTGCCTGGCTTGTTAATCCATACCGTATAGTTTGTCCATTCACCATCCGATTGCCAGCCGATGTACAATTGATTAACCGCAGGATCCACTTTATTGGGGTGATTGAAATCGGCCCAATCTTTTGTATATGAAATATCCACTCCTTCGTTTTCACGAAAGAAGGCAGTATATGCGGTTACGCCAGGACGCCAGTGCCCTTCAGTTCTGTTCAACTTTGAACCTTCGTTTTCTGGACTGGTATCATGATAAGCCACCCCTTCCCCACCAAAGTCGTAATAAGCCAGTTCCACTCTACCAGGTATCATTTGAGGGCCTCTGTTATAGACAGAATCACGGAAAGGCTTACCCTTATACTCTTTTGGCAATTGTGCATACAATTTTGTCTCACAAGCAAAAAAAACGACAAAAATGAAAAACAGCCCTTGAAGACTTCTATTCATAAAGCCAGTTTTTAATTGAAATAAAATATTAAAATTCAATGCTATAGGAAATTTTAATCGGGAAAGCATATACATCCTGCTTACGTAATTTCTTTCAGTAAGTTAGTTCAGCAATAGGATTAATCAATACGAATTTTAGAAGCGCTACTTTTTAAGTACATTTATTATGCCTTCAACCTATATTTCTATGAGACGACTGCTATTTCTTACCATATCAGGGATGTTTTTACTTTCTTGTAAAAAATCATCTGTCACTCCAGAAGCGCCTGTAATAATCACTTCAATTTCTCCATTAAAAGATGGGCCTGGTGCGCCAATAACTATTACCGGTTCAGGATTCGGAACCGATTCATTGTCTTGCACAGTCCAATTTAATGGCAAGACAGCAGCCTTAGAATTTTTCTCAGATACTGTTTTAAAAGTAAGAGTGCCTGTAAATACCTTAAGCGGCAAAATCAAGGTGAATGCAGGATCACAATCAGCAATTAGCAAAGATAATTTTGAAATACTGGCAGGAATATGGACACGTAAAACTGATTTTCCTGGAGATGGAAGAACCAACTTGGTTTCATTCACAATCGGAAATAAAGCCTATGTAGGATTAGGTGATTCCAATGGTCCAGAATACAATGATTTATATGAATATGATGCCATGAGTAATAGCTGGACAAGAAAAGCTGATATGCCGGTTACCAGCCGTACAAGAGCAACGGCAATAGTAGCTGGAGGAAAGGCATATATTATTGGTGGAGCGCAATCCCCAATAAGTTTCACTAAAGAAGTATGGGAATATGATCCAGTTGGTAATAGTTGGACAAGGAAAGCTGATTTACCAGGAGCAGCCAGGGTTTTTGCTGCAGGATTTTCAATAAACAATAAAGTGTATTACGGCAGTGGTCAAGGCACTTACGTTGGAGGCAATAATGGTTTAAAAGATTGGTGGGAATACAATCCAGTCACTAATACATGGACTGCAAAAAATGATCTTCCTTTTGGGATAGTCTCAAATGCACAAGCATTCATCATCGGAACAAAAAGCTATTTTGGAGCAACACCATACTCTAACCCTTCAAATGGTTTTTGGGAATATGAATCAACAACAGACATTTGGACAAGGCTTTCAGACTTTCCTGGGAAATCAAATTACTATGCATCTTCATTCGTAATAAATGGGAAAGCTTATGTTGCAGCAGGAACAGGTAATGAATGTTACGAATTCGATCCGGCAACAAATACCTGGATACAAAGAACATCTCACCCTTACCATAGAACCGGTGGTATTGGTTTTGCAATTGGCAACAAAGGATACTTAACAACAGGTTCATCCATGACCTATCTGGATAAGGACACCTGGGAGTTTTCAGTTCAATAAATAATAAACCTAAAATTAATTAGAGTTAATTTGTACTAGATTTCCCCATTCGCCGAATGGAGATCAATAAAAGCATAGCAAGAATTGCCATTCCAATCAGTACAAAGATTCCTGAGTACATAAAAATTTGCAAAACTGGATACACAGGTGCCATAAGATCCGAAAATGCAATTTTTTGAGAAGACACAGCTTTAATACCTTTTACTATTCCTGCTATAATAAGCGAAACCCAGAAAACCATCAGGCTTGTTTGTGTTACCCAATATCCAATCCGGAAATAACTATCTACCTTATTTGATTTATTGACATCAACCTGAAGCATATAGGTAAGACTTGCCAGCAATATCATTGAATTGATTCCAATTGTAGTTCCCATGGCATGAGCCACGGTTATATGTGTTCCATGAGTATAAATATTTATAGCGGGGATTGACATCAATAAAGCTAACAACAGATTCAGGAAGACCCAGAATTCTGCAGCTATCAATAGTTTGTAAGTAAGCAGGTGTCTTAATCTTTCCCTCTCTTTTAGCTTTTTCCTGAATCCCTGAATAATGCTTAAAACAAGAATCCATTCGGTCATTGTTATTCCGTAAGCAACATCACGAATCCAACTGGCTGTTGGAATATTATAAATATGATGCCCCCAATTGAATATCAGATTTGTCAACCCCAGGAAATATGAGAAGTAAGCCTTTTTTGAATGCGCTATGGATTCATCACCGCTGATCTTTACCATCAGATAAATAGCAGTACCATACACCATCTGGTTCCAGGCTCCCACCATAGAACCATTCGATTTCCATTGCACTGTCATTTCCTTCAGGAATGAATTGCGGAACCAGGGAATCTGCCAGAGTTGTTGTTCTGAAAAAGTGAAGAAGAAAAAAAGTATGCCGGTAAACCACATCCAAATATATACTGGCTTATCCTTCAGCTTTCTGATGACATCCATATAAAAACCAGCCAATAAAAGAAGCCATGCAACCAATAACAGCAAATTCAATTGCGGTGGGAATTCCCAATATTCTCTTCCTCCAAAATAGCCCATGAAATAACTGATGAAAATGGCAAGAATTCCCATTAACCAGATAATGACAAAAGCGATCTTCCAATCAGCAATTTTTTTAGATAATGGATGGCTTCCTTCATTATAATACATTATCCCAGCCACTGCTGCAGTTATTATCCAGAACAATGCTGATGAAACATGAACAGGTCTCGCTTGCTGGAAAGGAAGCCATTTGGCAACAAAAGGAATATTTAAAAATGAAAGGATGGATAGAATGCCAAATACAAGTGAAAAAAGTAATAGAACTAAAGATGCAGCAACCAGTATTTTATATGGGGATCTCATATTATTTCTTATCAATCTGATAACTACCATACCAATTCACCTGATCTTTGGCTACTCGGGATCTACCACTTTTGTCTACCCAGGAAAGAAATGCCACCAATTTATTTACTTCATCATCGGTCAATTTTAAATCGGGCATGCGGGCGGTTCCAACTTTAATAAAGGCTGCCGCATAAGCCGCTCCTTTTGTTCTATCAGAAACTATATTAGTAAGATCGGGGCCCATATAACCACCTAATCCATATAACTGGTGGCAAGCCTGACAGTTTTTTGATTGCCAGATATCCATCCCGGCTTTTGCCAGTTCAGGAGGTTCCGCAATGGGGGCTGTATAATTATAAACCAGGAAGGAATAACCAAAATACGATAAGACAAGAGTTATGAAAATCGTTCTTACCATTGGTCCAATAACTTTTAAAAGCTGTAAAGCTATTTTGAGGAGACTGGCAGGAATATGAGGATAAACAACAGGACTTATGACAAAAATCAGTTATCCTACCAAATCAATAGACTTGGTAGCATAATTTATAAGGAATATAGACCAGGTTATTTTTATTGGTAATAATAAGTTGTCTTATTTGCAGGGTCCCCAATTTGAATTTGGAAAGAAGGTCTTGACAACTGATCGTATTGGTAGGAATATTGTAACTGGTCGGAAGGAATTGCAGCATAAACATTCACTTGTTTTGTTACATTATTCTTAGAACTGTATTCCGGCCAAAGTTCTCCCCATTGAAAATAGGCCAACTCATCCTGGAACATTGGATTCAACTTATCATCATATTCCCATTGATAGGTCAAAACCACTTCAAAACTACCATTGGCATCATCATCCTGATACAAAGCCTTGCTGATTACATTACCATTCAGATCATACCCATATACTTGATAGGTGGCCAAACCGGGAACGCCATTGGACGATGGAATATAATGGCTGCTTTTGGAAATCATCCCATTTGATCCATATTCATAAACTGTACTATCTAATAACACTGTGGAGCTACCTGTATTTTTTAATATTACCGCTGAACTTATTTTTGTGGAGCTGGCATCGGTATAATGGATGATTGTATTTACTGATGAAGTGTCAGGGAAAGAACCGATTCTGATTATCCTTTGGAGATTATCCCTGAAGAACTGAGCCGTTCCTTGTAATATATCAATAGTTCCATTGTTTCTTTTTATCTTAAAAGTTGATTTTATTTTTTGGATTTTGTCATTGGAATCATACTCAAATTCACGAACATAATAATCGAAGTTATCTGGCAAGTAGGTAGTCACAACTTTGTAAAGACTCTTATTGCCTTCAGGGGAATTGCTTCCGTTTGAATCCAGCGAGGTTTCTTTTTGACAGGACAGGATCAGACCTGAGAAAAGAGCCAGAATAAACAGCTTTTTCATACTTGTCTTTTTAGGTGTTATTGTCGGTATGTAGCTATTTAACGACATTTTATTGGCAATGGTTGGGGAAAATTAAAAAAATATTTACAACACATGTTCTGTACTAGTTTCCACTGACAGTCACTTTCTCTGGTAAATACAGCATCACTTCGGGATGCATTGTATATAACCTGAAAACAGAACCATCGTTTACCAATATGCCACTTGAACGGTTATTCCCTACTATCGGATTATTGGGGTACTTTTTCCAATGGATAAGGTCATCTGAAACCGCTACATTGGTTGACCATTCATGCCAGTCCTTAAAGGCTGTGGCATGGTAATATCCATAATAACGGCCCTCAAATTTTACTATCTGGTTCATGGCAACCGCAAAGGCATCATAGGCCTCTGGTCCTCTTTTCAAGACAGGCTCATCCTGTATATTAGTCCAAACTTTAGTGTCGATTGAAGTTGCTAACCATACTGCAGAATCATTTCTTTCATAAAACAAATACCATTTATCTTTTTCCTTCCAAACCGTAGGGGTGCCATAAGAGCCAGATGGAATAGGTTCCCCTGAAACAAGCCGAATGTCGAGGTTACCCCTTTCCTGCCAATGAATTTTATCAGAAGATGTCATTAGATGGGCTATATCATTCCTTCCCTCTGCAAACATATAATACAAACCATCCACTTTTAATACAGACATATCTTCCACCCAGGCTGAATCATATATAGGATTACCTGGGAACCTTGTCCATTTTATGCCATCTGTGGATGTTGCATAGCCAAGGAACTTGACGCTGTCTTCATTTCTATATCCAGTGTACCATAAATTATACAGGCTATCTTCTTTCAATATATATCCTCTTTCACGAATGAGACTATCCCAAGTATTGGTTCCAGTACCACTGAATACCGGATTGTTTGGTGACGGAACAAAATGCACCAATGAAGAAGGGAATTCATCTGAAACTTTCTTATCAGCATTACAACTCTGTAAAACAGTTACAAACAAGATTGCCATTAACAAAACGTAGGGCTGTTTTATAGTAGTTATCATAGATTCAAGATACAAATTTTACGCAATCAAAATTTCTGCTTTAATTCACAGAAAGAATCAATAGAGATTCCTCATCTTTGCCAGCATCAAGATAGGTATGGCAATACGATTTTCATTGGAACATCAAAAAATCGGGGATAAGACAATCAGTCTGTATATCCCCGACCCCATATTGGTGAGGGAGGAATATCTATCCAAAAAGAAATCGGATCCAGAAACCGATTTTCCATATTGGTCGCAACTTTGGCCGGCAGCCACAGGCCTTTCTATTTTCCTTGATAAACATCCAAACTATATAAAGGATAAAAAAGTACTAGAGATGGGGTCTGGTGTAGGTTTACCCTCATTCTATGCCGCAACTATAGCAAAGGAAGTTATTGCAACAGATTATTTACCAGTAATAGTGGAATGTCTGGAAGCATCGGCATATTATAATAAACTAACCAATTTCAGGAGTGCCATATTGGATTGGAATACTATAACTACTGTCCCCGATACTGATGTTTTATTGATAAGCGATATCAATTACGACCCACTATCGTTCGATGTAATTCAGGAAGTGATTGAGAAATTTATAGATCAGGGAACCGTTGTTTTATTAGCGACTCCTCAGCGATTAATGGCGAAATATTTTTTGAATAGGTTGGAGGATAAATGTCTTTATAAAGAAGTGGTGGTGGTGGAAAAGGAAAATGGGGAGGTGGCGATTTCAGTTTGGGTGTTGGGTAGTAAGGGAAATCAATAGTTATATTTCACGCAAAGACGCAAAGGAATACTATTCTTTTTTGCGGAATTCTAATTTTAATTTAAGGCGCAATGGGTCGCTTCGCTACGAATAAAAATAATTGCTGATTTGAGGGAATTACGGGGAAGGCTGGGAGGTTTTTTCTTCTTAGATTTCAAACAGCTTGCAAATACTCATACTCTCACCGTCACCCCTGCGAAAGCAGGGGTCGCAAAAATGCCAGGCTAAACCTATAGTACAGTTCAGGTTTTTTAAATATTCTACTAAACGATTGTTTTGCTTTTTAAAATGAAATCATCTCTGCGACCCCTGCTTTCGCAGAGGTGACGGTGAGAGTTTTATTAATTATAAAAACTCTAAATATTTTAAAAGCAAAAATCTTATCAGCTTCCCGGTTATCACCCTCATATCTTCGGTGAAACACCAAACCCCTTAAAGATTCATCCTCTTCAACTCCTTCACCGCATAATCGCAAGCCCTGGCCGTTAAAGCCATATAAGTAAGCGATGGATTTACACAAGAGCCCGAAGCCATACAAGATCCATCTGTAATAAATACATTTGGCACTTCATGCATCTGATTGAACCCATTCAACACGGATGTTTTTGCATCACGCCCCATTCGTGCCACTCCCATTTCATGATTGGCATTGCCGGGGAAAGAAATTTTATTGCTAACCCGTAGATTTTTAAAACCTACCGCGGTAAGCATCTCTTGCGCAGTTACCGCCATATCTTCATTCATCTTCCGTTCATTCTCTTTGAATTCACAATCGATATTTATCATGGGTCTGCCCCATTGATCTTTCTTATCGGTATTCAAAGTCATCCTGTTTTCAGCATAAGGCAAACACTCGCCAAATCCATACAGACCCATTACCCATTTACCAGGTTCAGTCATAGACTCTTTTAATTCAGCTCCAATGCCTTCGCTGCTTGCATGCTGCCATCTGGTTGCACTTCCACCAAAATGATACCCTCTTAAGAAGTCAGCATCTCTTTTCTTTACATTTCTAAATCGAGGCACATAGATATTGGTTGGTCTTCGACCCCGGTAATAAGAATCCTCATAACCTTCTACATCAGCAGAAACAGACAATCCTTTATGGTGATCCATCAGGTTTCTTCCTACCTGATCACTTCCATTACCCAAACCATTTGGAAAACGATTGGAAACAGAATTCAATAGTATGAACCCTGTAGCTACAGTGGCTGCATTCAGGAAGATGATCCTTGAATAGAATTCAATCACTTCCTTTGTTTCCGTATCAACTATCTCAACACCTTTTGCACGCTGCTTCTGTTCATCATAAAGCACCCTGTTCACTAATGAAAAAGGTCTTACAGTGAGGTTTCCTGTGGCGTAGGCCGCTGGCATGGTACTGGCATTGGTGCTGAAATAGGCTCCGAATGGACAGCCCCGGTGACAAAGATCCCTGGCCTGACATAGCCCTCTACCCTTTACAGGTGCAGTAAGATTGGCAGTACGACCAATTATTACCTGTCTGTCATCAAACTTTTCAGCAATTCTCTTTGTGAAATCTTGTTCCACCTTATTCATTTCAAATGGTGGTTGAAAAATTCCGTCGGGCAAATGAGGAATATTATTTAGTTCTCCACTAACTCCAATAAATTTTTCTACATAATCGTACCATGGCGCTATATCCTTATATCTAATGGGCCAGTCAACTCCATGTCCATCTTTAAGATTAGCTTCAAAGTCAAGGTCACTCCATCTATAACAGGCCCTAGACCAAAGCAATGACCTTCCTCCAACTACATTCGCCCTTACCCAATCAAATCGTTTTGTTTCCTGATACGGATTTTCCTGATCATTTATATAATAATGCTTGTTATCTTCTTTGAACGACCAATGCCTTGCTTGTACATAGTGTTTTTGTTTGTCTTCTTTTGACAAAGTCAATCTATGAGGAAAATTCCATGGATCCAAAGTTGCCGTTTGGTAATTGGGATGAACAACGGGAGCACCTCTCTCCAGTAGCAATACTTTCAATCCCTTTTCACAAAGCTCTTTTGCAGCCCATCCCCCACTGATTCCAGAACCAACAATAATGGCATCAAAAGTCTGTTGTTGGATAGCTTTATTGTTTATGTTGGGTTGGTCGCCGGGCATGATATGTTTTGTTAGTAGGGAAGAATGGAAGTTAGGTAGTCAGGAAGGAGAAGTTACAAATGCTTCTTAATGGCTTTTGGATAATCAGCAAAAGCCAGCTCTGGTTCTGCTAATTCAGGATGCCATAATTTTTCCCACTCAAAACTGTAATATCCTTCAAACCCATTTTTTACTAACAGATCAATAGCTTCAAATATTGGCACATCTCCTTTACCCAGGAAGGTATACTCCAACTTATCACCAATCAATTTCGCATCTTTTATATGGGTATGTCTGATATAATTCTTCAACCTGTTATAAGCTGCTGTAGGGGATTCTTTGGTGATCGTCCACATATTGGATATATCCCAAATCAATCCCACTTGTGGATGATTTGCTGTTTTCATCACGAAATCAATATCATCAATATGTACCAGATCTCCATGTGTTTCAATAAGGATGTTCACTCCGGATCCTTTTGCATAGTCGGCGAGATATAAAAGCCCCTTTATTATCAGGTCGATAGTAACCTGCTTTTCCTGTCCCTTTATGAAGTTATTGGGGAATACTCTGATATTAGCACATTCTATATCATGAGCCAGATCGATGAAACGCTTCCCATCATCCAGATTCTTTTGCCGTTCTGTTCCTTCAGCGAAATGCAACGTAGCGGACGAACCAAGATTAACAAATTTCAAGCCCTTATCCTTCATCATTCTTAAGGTTGCGGCCCTGTTTTCTGCAGAATTGAATTCTGGACATTGAGGCAAATCCAATTGCTTTAAAATACCTCTTAACTCAATTCCTTTATAACCATGTTTGGCAGCAAATTCAATGGTTTGGGGAAAGGTCCAACCCGGACATCCTAAAGTAGAAAATGCCAACAGTGCTTTTTTCTTATCTACAGAAAATGATTGTCCAGCCATTGCTGCTGCTACCAATACGGCAGATTGCTGCAAAAAATCGCGACGGGATGAAGTATTCATAGCTCTGCTATTTCTCACAATTTACAGGTTAAATACAAAAAATCAGTTCCTTCATAATGTTAATATGATTATGCTCATGATTTGTCTTTTTTTGACCCTGTCAAACGATTGAGTTAGTTAAAGGATACAATTCAGCAATAAGTTGTTCAAATATAAAAGAGGGCAGCCATCACTATTCTGTAATTTTGTGCCTCCAAACAAGTCCCCATCATGAGAAAAACAATCTTCACAGTAATCAGCATTCTTACTAGTCTGATAGTAAGTGCACAGGCTCCGGTTAAGCAAGTTGCCCTAACCAATTTCGACCTGCAATCTTCCGCAGTCATAAAAGAGGGCGGTGCAGTTTTATCAAGTAGCAATTATGTTTCAAATAATTATTGGTTCCCAGTAAAAGTTCCTTCAACCGTATTGACTGGACTGGTAGCTAATAAAGTGTATGCCGATCCATATAATGGAATGAATAATATGTTGATTCCTGATGCATCAGACTCATTTAATAAAGCATATGATCTTGAGAAATATAGTTTTCTTCCCGGAGAACCCAATCCCTGGAAAAAGCCTTACTGGTATCGTACTGTTTTTGAAGTTCCTTCTTCAGATAAAGGCAAACTGTTTCAATTGATCTTTAAAGGAATCAATTACAGAGCAGATGTTTGGTTAAATGGTGTACAGATATCAGATTCATCAAAGATGGCGGGAATGTTTGCGGAATACTTTTTTGATGTTACAGACAAAATCAAAGCAGGTCAAAAAAACGTATTAGCAGTCAGGATTCATCAATTGGATGACCCTGGATTACCTGCACCTCCACAACTGGAAGCAATGGGAGATTTCTATCTGAATGGTGGTCCAACAGGTGATATTGGAAAGAATGTTACTATGCTTTCTTCTGTTGGTTGGGATTGGATTCCAGAAGTACATGACCGGAATATTGGAATCTGGCAACCTGTATATCTAAGAACCACAGGCAAAGTAATTATCGAACATCCACATGTAATAACGGAATTGCCAAACCTTCCTGATACAAACCTGGCAAAACTCTCAGTACAACTTTCATTATCGAATCATTCCGACAAAGTGAGTTCAGGAATGCTTCGCATAACAGTAAGTCCTGAAACATTTTCTGGTCCTTCATTTACTGTAGAGCAAGCTTATAAGGTAGAAGCAAATAGTTCAAAAGAAGTGACATTGAATTCAACCAGCATAAAACAGTTTATATTGAATAATCCTCGTTTATGGTGGCCGAATAATTATGGCAATCCAGACTTATACAGGATGAAGATTCAATATCTGACCGGCAATCAGGTTTCTGATGAAACAAGTTTTGCTTTTGGAGTAAGAACAGTGTCTTCATCGGCTTCCACCGTTGACGGATGGGTACGAAGAGAATTTTTTGTAAATGGACGGAGAGTGCATCTCGTAGGGGGTGCATGGGTACCAGATATGTTGTTGAACCGCGATTCGCTGCGATTGGATTATGAGTTACACCTCTGTCGTAATGCAAATGTAAATCTCGTTCGTATTTGGGGTGGTGGTTTAGGTGAAACAGATGAATTCTATGAAAGTGCTGATCGCTATGGAATGATGGTTTGGCAGGATTTCTGGGTTACCGGCGATACTCATGGCGAATTCAAGGGATCACCCGATTATCCGGCAGACGGTAGCATATTTGTGAAGAATATTATAAGCACCATTTTACGAATCCGCAACCACCCAAGCCTGTTAGTATGGACTGGTGGTAATGAGGGACATGCAAGAAAGGAATTGTATGATGCCATGAGAGATAATGTGGCTACATTAGATGGAACAAGACCTTTCATACCAAGTTCATCCGGATATGCCAAACAACCGGCAGGATGGAATGGTTCCTGGCCCGACAATAAACCTGCAGGAGTTTATAGTGGAGGTCCTTATTCATGGCAGGATGCTGCAGCCTATTATAAACTAGCCAATGCAGGCAGGGATTGGGTATTCAAAGATGAAACAGGACTCCCCTCCCAGCCTCCTTATTCATCACTTCCAAAAATAATTCCTAATCTGGTTCCTGATCCTAAATTGCCTTATCCTCTCAATCATACCTGGGGATATCATGATGCTGCAACCGGAAATGGCCATTATGAATTATATTATGAAGCTATGAAGACGAGATATGGTAATCCAACCAGCATGAAAGACTTCAGCGACAAGATGCAGTTGGTGAATGCTGATGGTTACAGAGGGATATTTGAAGCTGCGGGACATAAGCTAAATGATAATGGCGGGGTTATGCTTTGGAAATTGAATGCAGCCTTCCCAAGTGTTGTTTGGCAGGTATATGATTGGTATCTGCAACCGAATGCCGGATATTATTTCATGCAAAGAGCTTGCGAACCGGTTCATATTCAGTTAAACCTTGATGATTCCATGGTTGCCATCATCAACAGGAGCTATATTCCCCAGGCCGATCTTACTGTTGAAGCAGAAGTATTTGACATTAACGGGATATCACTTTTCAAACAAACACAGAAATCATCTTTACAAGGCAGTGATGTAAAAGAAACCATTTCTCTTGCAGGCATTCTTGCATCACAACAGGGAGTTACATTTACAGTCCTGCATTTAAAAGACAAGAATGGCAAGACTATTTCGAGTAATACATTCTGGTTACAGGCAAAACATGATTATACTTCCCTGACCTCAATGAAGAAAGCCACAGTAAGAGCCACTGTACTAAAAACGGAAAGAGTAAAATCAGATATCAGTTATACAATTCAATTAAGCAACAGTTCCGATCAATTCGCTTTCTTTATTAATCCTCAGATTACCGTTTCGGGGGAAGAAGTAATGCCATCGTTTTGGTCACATAACTATATTACACTTACAAAAGGGGAATCGATGGTTATTACAGTCAGATGTCCAGCTGCATTGATTAAAGGGAAAGAACCAAAACTGGCAGTTTCTGGCTGGAATGTAGCATTAGGGGAACAATACGTTCCATCAAAGTAGATTTACGATGTTTCGGTTATACATTCATTTAAGTCATTGATTCCCAAATAAATACTCCAGCAAAAGCCGCATTCATGAGATGCGGCTTTTCTATTATATTTCGATGAATGGCCGGAATTCTACGACGGATACTTCGGAAAATACTTGCAAGCCCAACAAATAATTGCAAGCTTGCAGTCGAAAGTAATAGGAACTACCTATTGCATTTCTACCCCATCCAATCTCCACTGAAAAGCCTGCAAGAATCTATCCGTTGAAAGGCCACGTTACATTTGATCGTTAAATTTTACCCTGAATGAAATCGTATCGTGCCCAACAAAGTGAAATCGTTATCACTTTGCAACAACAAACAGTAAATAGCCGCTTTTTATCAAAAGTGTTGCTCATTTCCCTCTTATTATTATCTATGCTTTATACGGGCTCAAAAGCTCAGTGTATTGCGCCTACTTTAAAGTTCACCAACCCGCAATTACTAAGTGGATCAGATGGCGTTACAGGAGCCGTATATCTCTTCCCAAAAGTATTACCTGGAGTTGATGCCCAAATAACTATCATGGATATGCAAGGTGGTGCAAGTCTTGTTGAGATAGACAATACAACCGGTGCAGGTTATTTTGATGCCTTCCAACCTTATGTTTGGGCAGGTGCAAATGATACCTCATTTATCGATTGGAAAATAACTTTCAAACAACAAGGAACTCAAACCGATACTACCTTAGGATGTTTAGCAGTTACAGCTATTGACGTTGATGGAGACAATTCGCAATTAAAAGAGTTTGTAGAAGCAGCTACTCCAGGAAGTTTCGCTGTAGATCCTTTTACTAACCTCGTAGTTACATTTGATGGCGTTAGAAGCAAAGCAGAAGGAAAAATCACTACGATTCCATTGATTGATACAAATGCCCGCCAGGCGATGTTTCAAATGAACTTCACAAACATCAATTCATTATTATATAGGAATGGTGCTATTACAACAGGTGGTGGCCAAGTAAGACAAACCTGTATCTATTTCGCACCTTTCTTCTTCCAGAACTGGATCACATTACCTGCAAAGCTTTTATCTTTCAATGCAAAGGAATTGGCTAAAGGAACTGCCATTAGCTGGATTGCCACAAATGAACAGGATACCAGGGATTATTATATCCAAAAGAGTATAGATGGAAAGAATTGGAAGGAAATAGGAATGGTTGCAGCTAAAAAATCTGCTGGTAACAATAGCTATTCATTTACAGATTACGAATCTAACTCAGGAGTTACATACTACCGTTTACGTCAGTTGGATATCAAGGGTAGCAATATCTATTCAGCAATCGTAAGAACAGGAGTTGCTTCAGAGAATGGTTTCAGTATCAATCACAATACTATATTCAGCAACCGTATAAACCTTAGCATCAATTCTACAGAAAATACTGAATTACTGTTTGAAGTTTATTCATTAAACGGACAGCATATTGCCCGCCAAAAGGTATCAATGCATACCGGTTACAACCAGAATAATCTGCAGTTGCCAGAAAATTTAGCTGGGAATATGTATATCTTATCTGTAAAGAATAATCTTGGACAGATAGTCTACAAATCTAAATTGGTAAAAGCTACATTATAAGAAAAAAGAAAAAGCTTAGTAATTATTCAAAAATATAATACAGCCCTACAAAAATCATAACAAGGGCAATAGAAGTAAGTCCGTAAAGGATATGATAATAATATTCAGGGATAGGATTGGTTACAGACAGTAAACAACTGATGAAACCAAGAAAGGCACCGATGCCAAGCCAGATAAATCCCTTGAACTGTCGCGCTGCACAGCACTGCTTTTTATATTCCTTTACATGAGCAAGGATGGACTCGGGGTCAAGTCCTTTGGCCTTTAACTGCTCTTCAATAGCTTGTGGTTCCAATTTTGCCATCATCCATTCACGGATGGCATTGGCATCGAGAGAAGTGGCATAAGACATAGCAATCGTTTTATGGCAATGAATACCGGCGTACCGGATGAGAACAACACTTTAAAATAAAAAAAATATTTGAAAGTGGTTGTATTTTTCTGGAGATGACATCCACCCCACCGGATGGCATCCTGGGGGTAGGATGCCATCCGGTGGGGTGGATGTCATCCGCCTGCCTTATATTTATAGCCTAAAATTGCGAAAATGTCCAAAAAACTGCTGTCTGTCTTTCTTTTTGCCCTGCCTCTCACTGTTTTATCTCAGCCATCCCTTTCACCGCTCACGGTTAATAAGATCATGCGCGACCCTATCTGGATCGGCAGTTCCCCTTCCAACCTGCAATGGAGCAACGATGCCCAATCCCTTTTCTTCAGTTGGAACCCGGACAAAGCACCTGCTGATTCAACCTATTTTATCAGCCCAACAAATAAAACAGCTTCCAAAGCCAGTATCGCCCAAATCACAAACAATAACTCAACTGGTAGTTATATATACAACGATACCAGAACCGCCTACTTATACAACAAGGATGGCGATATCTTCTTTACAGATATAAAATCCAATAAAACAAAAAGGATCACCCAGACGGTTGAATTCGAATCCAATCCTGTTTTCAGTTTCAAAGGGACAAAGATCGTTTATTCAAGAAGCCAGAACCTCTATGCGTGGGATATCGCTTCTGGTGAAACATTACAACTCACCAATTTAAGAAACGGGGAAGCAGCTCCTGCCGGCCCACAAGGAGGCAGACAAGGAAATGCAGGGGGTAGAACTTCAGGTGGTTCTTCAAACCAACAGGAAGACTGGCTCAAAAATGACCAGCTCCAATATTTCGAAATACTTCGTACCCGCAAACAAAAAAGAGATCAGACAGAAGCTTATAACAAGACATTACCGAAGCAAAAAGAATTACGCAGTATAAACATAGAAGATAAGTCTTTACAAGGTTTGAATATAAGTCCGGATGGAAGATTTGTGAGCTACCGCCTTTTCAGACAGACTTCAAGCTCAAAATCAACTATAGTACCCAGTTATGTAACCGAATCCGGATTCACAACAGATATTCCTTCAAGAACTAAAGTAGGATCCATCCAGGGCAGCTCTGAACTTTATATATATGACAGGGAGAAGGATACTCTTATTGCCATCAAGACAGACTCAATACCAGGCATAAAAGATCTGCCTGATTATGTAAAGGATTACCCAAAACAATTAGAACAAAAAACAAAGAATCCAGCAAACAGAGCTGTTTCCTTTGGTAATACTACATGGTCACCTAAAGGAGGAAATTTTGTGATTGAAGTTCGTTCACAGGATAATAAGGACAGATGGTTATTGAAATGGGATACGGCCACTACAAAACTGGGATTGCTCGACAGGCAACGGGATGAGGCATGGATTGCTGGTCCTGGTATTGGCTTCGGTCGCACTATCGGCTGGATCGATGACGCCACCCTTTGGTTCCAATCCGAAAAAACAGGATACTCTCATCTTTATACTATCAATGTTAATACACTCGACAGAAAAGCATTGACCTCTGGTAATTTTGAAGTTCAGCAGGCACAGTTAAGTATCGACAAGAAATACTTCTATATCATTACAAACGAAGTACACCCTGGAGAACAGCAATTCTACCGATTAACAATTGCTGACTTGAAGAAAGAACGCATCACCACCATGACAGGTGCTAACCAAGTAACCATTTCTCCAGACGAAAAATATCTCGGAATCCTTTACTCCTATTCAACCAAACCATGGGAATTGTATCTGCAGGAAAATAAACCGGGCAGCAAGGCAGAACAGATAACCAATAAAGCGCAGAGTGAAGAATTTAAATCTTACGCCTGGAAAGATCCGGAAGTGATCACATTTACAGCTGCAGATGGCGCGCAAGTATATGCACGCATTTATAAACCAGCAAATCCACATCCCAATAAACCAGCAGTGTTATTTGTTCATGGTGCTGGCTATCTTCAAAATGCCCATAAATGGTGGAGTAGTTATTTCAGGGAATACATGTTCAATAACATGCTTGCCGACAATGGATATTATGTGATGGACATCGATTATCGTGGCAGCGCTGGTTATGGCCGTGACTGGAGAACAGGTATTTATCGTCATATGGGAGGAAAAGACCTTAGTGATCATGTTGATGCTGTAAATTATCTGGTAAAGAATTATGGTGTCAACCCTGCTCATGTAGGGCTGTATGGAGGATCTTATGGAGGGTTCATAACCTTAATGGCAATGTTCAACAAGCCGGAAGTATTTGCCGCTGGAGCTGCATTAAGACCTGTAACAGACTGGGCAAATTATAATCATGGATATACAGCTAACATACTAAACGAACCATTTACAGACAGTTTAGCATATAGAAGAAGTTCACCTTTCTATTTTGCAGAAGGATTAAAAGGACATTTATTGATTTGTCACGGTATGGTTGATGTAAACGTACATTTCCAGGACGCTGTAAAATTATCTCAACGATTGATTGAGTTAGGAAAAGATAATTGGGAACTTGCTCCTTATCCAATGGAAGACCATGGATTTGTAGAGCCCAGCAGCTGGACGGATGAGTACAAGCGAATCTTCAAACTATTCGAAACAGTACTTAAGAAATAAACGGCATCCCTTTTTATGATAGAGCAAACAGCATTCATTGTTTCAGAATGGCATTATCACGAGCCAGACGAGCCCATTACCAACGAATACGATATCCTTTGCCGCAGTTCATTGGATGTTATGCGTAAAAGGTCATCCACCAAGAAAGGAATCGCCTTCAGGATCAGCAGCCGCTTTATGTATCAGAAAAAAATGATACTGGATTATGCCGGCGAGAATTCTTATGTGATAGACTTTGATGAAGTAATCGACAAAAGGGAACTGCAGAAAATGATCCGTAACTCCTTCACCCAATTCAGTGAAAAATTTGAATTGAGAAGAATAGGTACAGTACTGGAGCATCGATCCGTAATGCCATTGGATGAATCGCTGATAGATTTCGATGCTATTCTACCATTACTCGAGTAAAAAATCATTTATAAGAGAAAGAAGCTTTCTTATCTCCTATCATCACTTCAAATGCTCCGGGTTCGGTAACAATTTTAAGTTTTGCATTCACAAAAGCGAGGTCGTCTTTTGTGATAACAAATTCAAGTTTTTTGCTCTCACCGGGTTGAAGATTGATTTTCTGGAAAGCCCTGAGTCTTTTCATGCATGGTGTAATACTTGCATAAAGGTCACGGGTATAGAGTTCAACTGTGTGTTTTCCTGCACGACTACCTGTATTTGTAACTGTAATAGAAACCTTGATACTTGTTTTGGCCGTTAGTGTTGAACTATTAAGAGTCAAAGCATCGTATGCAAAGCTCGTATAACTCATTCCAAAACCAAATGGATATAAAGGATCATAACCTGAGTTAATATTATCATTAAACACTTCACGGATTTCTTCTGTAGGCTTCCTGTCGTATAATACTATTTCTCCCATACTCCTGGGATAACTGAATGGCAATAAGCCATCGGGATTATAATCGCCTAACAAAACATCTGCCACTGCTTCTGCTGCTTTTTTCCCGCCCCAATAAGCCATCAATATACTTTTCACTTTGGGCTCAAGGGTTGTAATGAATCTTGGGCGACCTTCTGTCAATACAAGAATAACTGGCTTACCAGTAGCTATAGCAGCTTCTACCATGGCTGTCTGTTCTTTGGGCAAAGCAAGATCCCGTGTATTACCAGGGCTTTCAGCATAAGCATCTTCACCAATGCATACTACAATAGCATCAACACCTGAAGCTGCAGAAATCATTTTATCAATATCATAATTCAAAGGGTTATCGAATCCTTTCCCTGTTGTTGTTACTACTTTATCTGCTCCTAATTTTTCTGATAAAGCCTGATAAATTGTTTTGCTATCTGCAGGATACCACTGCTCCTCTTTACCCTGCCATGTATAACTCCAGCAACCATTGAGAGCACTGATACTTTGGGCAGATGGGCCTGCTACAAGAATTTTTGTGTTCTTGGAGAGAGGAAGTATGTTATCCTTGTTTTTAAGAAGCGTCATACTTTCATGAGCAGCATCCAATGCAAGTGTTTGATAAGATGCCTTACCGAAATTTGGAACTGCAGCTGGCTCGGGGTAAGCGTTATCAAACAATCCCACTTTATATTTCAATAATAATATCCTGGTTACTGCATCATCAATACGGCTCATCGGTACTTCACCTTTTTTTACAGCTTCCAGCAATAATCCATAAAAAGAATAATCCATTGGCACCATACTCATATCGATTCCTGCATTGATAGCTTTTGCAACTGCTTCCCTGGGTGTAGCTGCAACATTATGTCTCGTATGGATTCTGATTATATCTTCCCAGTCTGTAACTATCAATCCTTCAAAACCCAATTCCTTTCTTAATACATCAGTGAGCAGGTATTTGCTGGCATGAACAGGTTCTCCGTTTATTTCACTTGAGTTGATCATGATGCTGGATGAACCGGCTTTAACAGCTTCACGGAATTGAGGCAGATAATACTCCCTCATCTCTATTTCCGGCATATAAATGGGTGTTCTGTCCTTACCATTACGAGAATTTGAATAGCCGAGATAATGTTTCATGCAACTGGCAACTGCAGTGATATTCTTCAATCCATCTTCTTCGTATGCTTTGATAGCTGCTACTCCCATTGTCTTTCCAATATATACATCTTCGCCATATGTCTCGGGAAAACGAGACCATAAGGGTTGTCTGCCGATATCAAGTACAGGAGCAAAATTCCAACGTACTCCTGATGCTCTTAATTCCAAAGCAGTGACTTTTGCCATTTCCCTTACCAATTGTGGGTTTCGGGTAGCCCCCATACCAATATTCTGTGGAAACAGGGTTGAATTAAGTGTGTATGTTTGTCCATGCATACCATCAAGTCCATAAAGGATGGGAATCTTCAATCTGCTTTTTCCAGCTTCATCTTGCATTTCCGTCAATATTCTATTCCATGTCTCAACCGATAAAGCATGTGCAGTAGTATTAAGGATTGATCCAACATGATACTTCTGGATAGCATCTTTCAATGCAGCAGGGTCCAATGCTCCGTCCTGATTGGCGCCACCACCCTTAGCAATAACCGCCAGGGTAACTTGTGTCATTTGACCCACTTTTTCCTCAAGGGTCATTTTCTTCAAAAGTGATAAAGCTTTTGCTTTTTCGGTGGTAGTTTGAGAATAACCAATAATATTGAAGATGCAAATGAGTGAGAGTAGAAAGAGCTGTTTCATAAACAGAGATTTAATTCATTAAGGAGTGTGAAGCATTGTGAAGATCGTTGGCGAAAGTAGAACTTAAAGCAGCGGACAAACGAAGAAGGAGGTCATCCTGTCACCTGATTATGCTCATTAATTCTAATATCATCTCGCTGATTTAGAAAGATGATTTTATTAATTAGGGGATTGATAAAATCTGTAGTTTAGTAAAAAAATATAGTCTTGAGATACAAACTTTTAGCCTTTTTATTATGGGCAATTAGCAGCTCGGCAATGGCACAGGAGAAAGTAAAAGCGCCACGTTCTGGCAATCCCCTGTTTCCTGGATGGTATGCGGATCCGGAAGGTTCTATATTCAAAAACAAATATTGGATTTATCCGACATTTTCAGCTCCATACGACAAGCAGGTATTTATGGATGCTTTTTCATCTGATGACCTAATTCATTGGAAGAAGCATAACCGCATCATTGATACAAGTTCCATAAAATGGGCCAGAAGAGCCATGTGGGCACCTTCGGTAATTGAAAAGAAGGGGAAATATTATCTTTTTTTTGGGGCAAATGATATCCAAAGTGATAAGGAATTTGGGGGGATTGGTGTAGCCGTTGCCAATAATCCGGCAGGCCCTTTCAAAGACCATTTAGGGAAGCCATTGGTAGATGCATTCCATAATGGGGCCCAACCTATAGATCAGTTTGTTTTCAGGGATGCAGATGGAAAATACTATCTGATATATGGTGGATGGCGTCATTGTAATATTGCCCAATTGAATGATGATTTCAGTGGGTTTGTAAAATATCCCGATGGCACAACCTTCAAGGAAATTACTCCTCCCGGATATGTTGAAGGTCCTTTCATGTTCATCAGAAACGGGAAGTATTATTTCATGTGGTCTGAAGGTGGATGGACGGGTCCCGACTATAGTGTGGCTTATGCCATTGCCGACTCTCCGTTTGGGCCATTTCAGCGGATTGGTAAAATACTGCAGCAAGATCCGGCTATTGCCACGGGTGCCGGGCATCATTCTGTAATTCATACGCCAGCTGATAATTGGTATATCATATATCATCGTCGACCGCTAACTGAAACAGATGGCAATTCAAGGGAGACCTGTATTGAGACCATGTATTTTGATGAAAAGGGGTTTATAAAGCCGGTGATTATCACTCGTGAGGGTGTTTTAGCGGAAAAAATTGGGAAAAAACGGTAGGATTTGGTTTTTTTTCCCTGAGGTTGACATCTCCCAGGTTGACATCCTGGAGGTTGACTTCTCGGGAGATGACTTCCGGGAGGTTGACTTCCTGAAAAATGTCGTTTTCTTACCACCAACCACCCCTTCCCCCACCCCATCTTTACGTTCTAATACCACTCAACATGAAACGTAAAGAATTTCTAACAAGTTCCTTATTGGCTATTCCGGCATTAGCCTTTTCTGAAACAAAATCTCCACAAAAAGCGAAGGCCTCAGCAAAAGACCCATTTATTGTTGGCGCTGGCAAATCAAGATTCGGAGAGAAAGTACTATTTCTTGGTGTTCACCCAAATGATCTGAAGATATCTTCAAAAGATACCGGTGGACAATTATCTGTATTCGATTATGTTGGACTTGGCAAGGTGGGTCCTTCCCTTCATATTCACTTTGAACAGGACGAAATATTCACAGTAATAGAAGGTAGCTACCGATTCGTTGTAGGAGATGCAACACATATCCTAAACCCAGGAGAAACCATCTTTCTCCCAAGAAATATCCCACATACCTGGATACAACTTACCGATAAAGGGAGAATGATCTATTTCCTTCAACCAGCGGGAAAGATGGAAGAATTTTTCAGCATCATGAATAAATTTAAAGAAAGACCCAGCCAGGAAGAAATGGATCGGATACATAAAGAACATAATATGAAAGTGGTAGGGCCGCCGTTGACGCTTTAATACAGCTTAATGCTTAAGGCTTAAGGCCTAATGCTTAATCTTGTCTTTGATACGGAGATATTATCTTCGTATGGTGTATGGAATAAGCTTTAGGCCCCAGGCTTTCAGCATTAAGCCTCAAGCATCCAGCATTTAGCATTCAGCATCCCGCATGTTATTAAAAGACTTCATACCCGCTATCGATGTACGTGAGTATGTACAGCTTTACCGAATTGTGCACCTGCAATTTGGTAAAGAGGATGCTATTCCATTTAAAGCCTATCCTCCCCGACCAGAACATTGTTTGGCATTTTATCCATTCGATACTGAAAAAGTAGAATATCAACAATCAGGTAGAATTGTAGAACATCTTCCAGTTGTATTGTATGGACAGTTTTCAGAAGTTACAAAGCGTATGATAGGCAGACAATTCTTGGTTTTCCAGATCATTTTTTACCCGGGTGCACTCTACAGACTTTTAGGTATTCCATCTACTGAAATAACCAATGAGTACATGGATGCTGAAACAGTATTTAGTTCAGACATCAGGAATGTAAACGAGCAATTGCATGAAGCAGGTGATTACTCTTCAATGGTAAAAATCGGCGATTCCTTCGTCAGGAAAATGATTAGCAAAAAACCCTCTCCAAGGTTGGTGATGGATGATGCCATTTCTTCTTTCCTGCTTTCAAATATCCAGATAAGTATCGATCAGCTGGCTAAAGATTCCTGCTTAAGCCTTCGACAGTTAGAAAGGAAATTCAAGGACAGAACCGGAGTGAACCCAAAATTATATTCACGTATCATTCGCTTCGATAAGGCCTTTAGGGATGAAAAACTCAAAATCCTGCAATGGATTGGTTACGCATTGCCATTGAATGCAATTATCACGATTACCAACATTTAGTCAGGGATTATAAAGACTTCACAACATTATCCCCTAATGCTTTTCATGTATGGATAAAGCAATGGTTACGCACCAAATGCCATCGAATGCAATTATCACGATTACATTAACTTTATTAAACCTTATTCATTAACTAAAAACCTTTCTTTATGAAAAAACTTTCATTCGACAGCTTTATTTTATCAGGAATCACTTTTCCAATCAACATTTATTGGATATCAATTCTTATGGCAGCAATGCTTTTCATGCAATAGTTAGGACAAAGCACCTGAAAAGGCGTAATTCTGCTGCCTTCGGATTAAATGTATTTTGGAAGACATGAAGGATTTTATAAGGAATGATGTAGATAAAGCCACTTTAATTGGGGGTTATTTGCTATGATATGTCATTTATGTTTGCAGGAAAATCCTGATATTACAATTAAGAATTAATCCAACACCGAACTTTAAAAAAGTCTGGAATTCTAAAGGCTTTAAATGGTTATATTGACTTAATCCAATTTACAGTTACCAATAATTGTCCGGTATGACGCATCGTATGTTCTGCAGCATGAAACAATAACCCAATTACGGTTGAAGGAAGCTTTTTCCGACCAACATACCTGATATCCGTCAGCTGCTTTTCATCAAATCCAGATAAACCTGAAACAGAATTATCGATTGTTTGAACAAAATTCCGAAGCATAGTATCAAGATCTGTTTCATCAGTTTCCTTCCCTTCAACTGATAAATAAGATAACTGAGCATCAGAAAGAGGCAATCCCTTAGCATATGTAAATAACCTATCCAGCACTCCCGACAAGTGCTGCAGATGAAAGGCAACTGATGCCATTCCGGCCGGAGTAGTCCAAAGGCTGTTTACAGGAAAATCCTTCATATACAAAAGAACTTCCTCTCTGGCTTGCAATAAAGCATGGGCTGCAGGTTGAAGCAAGGGAGGAACAGAATCAACAGGACCTCTAAGCCAGTATTCGGGCAATGAATTCATTTTATCAGGTTTAGAAGTAAAGATACTAGCGAAATACCAATGATAAACTGTGTACAATTGGTGGCATTTCCTTTTGACAAGTTCCCTATTTTTACAGATAAATATTTAACACTATGTGGTTACTTGCAAAACGACAACTGGCTATAATCTCATCATTACTTATCATCAGCAGCTGCAACCCTAAGAAATCGGGGGATGCTGTTGGCACTTCAACTGGTACAGACACAACCAATGCACCAGTGGAAAAAAATAAACCCAATAGCGATTACAAACCTGCTTTTGAGGGACAAACCCGTATCAGGGGTGTAAAAACAAGCACAGCATATCAGGTAGATCTATTAGCCGATAGCCTTGGACATCCATGGGCAGTAATACCTATGCCAGATGGCCGCTTACTCGTTACTGAGAAATCAGGTTATTTACTTCTTTACTCAGCCACAGGAGAGTTATTAAAAAAAATCACAGGATTGCCAAAAGTTGATGAAGGGGGCCAGGGTGGTTTACTTGATATTGCACTTGATCCTGCATTCAGTACTAACAGAACTATCTACTGGACATTTGCTGAAAAATACGGTATTGGAAATCTAACTTCTGTTGGGAAAGGTCAACTGAGTACTGACGAATCAAGTATCCAGAATGCGATTGTGATATTCAGGGCAACACCCGAATTAAAGAGCGAGTATCATTACGGATCTCGATTAGCATTTGATAAAGACGGCAACTTATTTGTGAGTACAGGCGAAAGATCAATTCCAGATGGAAGAAAGCAAGCGCAATGGTTAAATGCAGGATTAGGAAAAGTATTCAAGATTACAAAAGATGGCAAGCCTGCACCTGGCAATCCTTTTATCAGCCAGGCTGATGCAAAACCAGAAATCTACTCATATGGGCATCGCAATCCACAAGGTCTCGCAATCCATCCTGTAACCGGAGATTTATGGGAAGCTGAATTTGGTCCAAGAGGTGGCGATGAGTTAAATCTTATCAAAGCCGGCAAAAACTATGGCTGGCCTGTCATTACCTATGGAATAGAATATGATGGCAGGAAATTAGGCGATTCCATCCAGCAGAAAGAGGGCATGGAACAACCTGTTTACTATTGGGATCCAGTAGTTTCTCCAAGTGGCATGGTTTTCTATGCAGGCGACGCTATCCCTGAATGGAAGAACAACCTGTTCATCGGCGGCTTAAGCAGCACACATATCGTTCGTCTTGTAATTGAAAACAACAAAGTTACAGGTGAAGAAAGATTGCTGGAAGATAAAAAAGAACGATTCCGTGATGTAGCTTATGATAACGGGATGCTATATGCGGTGACGGATAATGGGAAGTTGTATAGGGTGAGGAAGAAATAATGCGGGAATTATACAATTTGAGAATTATACAATTTGAAAATTTGGGAATTTGAAAATTTGAAAATCTGGTTATTGGCACTCTAATTATTTTTATATTTAAAATATGATTTAATATCTTGTTTGAAGATAGCCTTTAGATTTTCAAATTTTCAAATTCCCAAATTTTCAAATTATTATTCCACATACCGCTTAAAACTCTCCAATATACTCTGCCACCCATACTGCTGCAATTCAATACTATTCTGGTTTTCAGCTTCAAATTTTTCGATAAGGTTAGTACCTGATGAAGTTGGAATAAAATCAACGGCTACTTTTCTTCCATCTTCCAATGTGTAGCTGATGTGTTTATGCAATTCTATTTTATCAAAAGTTCCGCGTAAATCAAAGCCCATTGAGCCGTCTTTCGCTTCCATCCTGGAAAGGAAAGAACCACCTGCCTTAAAATCGCTTTCAGCACGGGGAGTGTGCCAATCTTCAGATGCACTGTTCCAGTTTACTATATGAGCAGGATCGGTAAAGCATTGCCATACTTTTTCTATTGGCGCTTCAATTGAAACCTGTACTGTAATAACTTGTTTGAGATGTTCTGTCATAAAATAGCAGTTATAGATTTTGTTGTAATAAGAGTAAATACATATCAAATATCAACAATTCCGGATTTATTTTAGCATGTATTAAATAACTGATTATTATATCATAAGATTAATAGAAAGAGATAGAATACAGAATTAACTGGGCTGTATCTGTCAGTAAAGGCAATCAGAGCCTTTCAACTGGCCAAATACCGTCAAAAAATTGTATCTTCGCGGCCTTTAAAATATAGTTATGAAGCTAGAGGATCTATTGCTACAAAGAAGTGAAAGCCATTGCGAATTATGCAAATCAGACAACAATGTAAATTTGTACGAAGTTCCAAAAGCACCTCACCGTGATGCAGATGGATGCATTATGATCTGTGAAAAATGCCTGGCCCAGATTGACAAGAAACAAGAATTAGATTCTAAGCATTGGCAATGTTTATCAGAAAGCATGTGGAGTGAAGTTCCCGGCATCCAGGTTGTTGCCTGGCGTATGCTGAATCGTTTACGTAACGAAAGTTGGGCAGCAGATAATCTGGAAATGCTCTATCTCGATGATGATAAGATGGCATGGGCAAAAGCAACAGGCGATCATGAGAATGACTCCTCTGTTGATTTGCACAGGGATTGCAATGGTGCACAGTTAGTAAGCGGCGATTCTGTTGTATTGATAAAATCCCTCGATGTAAAAGGCTCTACCCTTAACGCCAAACTAGGAACAGTAGTAAAAAATATCAGGCTTGTTGAAAACAATACCGAACAGATTGAAGGAAGGATTGAAGGGCAGGTGATTGTGATATTGACGAAATATGTACGCAAGCAGGCATAAGAAAGTTCAATAAGTTTAAAAAGTTCAAGAGGTTCCATAGGTTTCTAAGTGATACATCAAAATATACTAGTTAATTTTAGTTGTGATGTTTGACCTGGAAACCTATGGAACCTCTTGAACTTATTGAACATTTTAATCTTATTGAACTATTTCACCCCTTGTGTTTATGTTGAGCGATTTCCCATCTTTCTTAACACTTGCCTTTCCATTTTCCTGGAAAGAAAATGCTTCATCGTAAATAAATGGGATGATAACGGCACCAGTCTTATCAATAAAGCCCCACTTACCTCCCTTTTTACTCCAACTTTCAGTTCCTGTTGCCCCTTTGTTTACAGCTGCCAGTCCCTGTGAGAAACTACGCCCATTATCATATTGAATAGGAATCGGCATTTTAAAATCCAAATCATAATACCCAACCTTACTATCTTTTTCAACAAGGGCCATTCCTTCTGTAAAATCACTAGTTGACTTATACTCAAATGGGGTCATCTCTTTTCCTGATTTATTTATAAACCCTGCTCTCCAATCCATTCTATCTGCAGTCATTTTTGTTGCTCTTGCATAACCAGCCGTGAAACTGTAAGCCGTTAAATACTGGAATGGAATAACCACTTCTTTTGCCTTATTGATATAGCCGTATTTTCCATCTTTTTTAAGACCACAAAGTCCTTCTGAAAAACCAAGCACATCATCATACTCTATTGGCAATACCACTTTACCATCATGATCTATCAATCCGGCTTTATACCCGATTTTCACAACAGCAAGTCCCTCTTTTAAATAATAAGCGGCATTATAATTAAATGGGATCACTTCTTTACCTGTGCTATCAATATAACCCCATCGATCGTTAAGTTTAACAGCAGCAAGCCCCTCCCTGAATGGGTAAGCATCCTGATATATTGGTTCAATAACAACTTTACCAGCGTCGTTCTTAAATCCTTGTTTCCCCTTCTTCTCAAGCGGGTTAAAGACTGGGCATAACTTGAATTGGCAAGAAGAAGTGAGATAATTACAAAAAGCAATACGGACTTGTTGACAGATTTAAATTGGAGCATATACTGGGAATTGAAATTATTTTGATTTAAAGGGTAAAGATTTTGAAATTTCTAAAACTGGGGAATACTCGGTGGAGAGTATATTATTAAAATGTTGTCATTTCAGGGGGCTATAGTGTTCAATAAGTTCCACAGGTTTCCAGGTCAAACACCAAAACAAACTGGTAAAATTTAGTTGTGATGTTTGACCTGGAAACCTATGGACCCCCCCGACGCGTCGGGAACATCTTGAACTTATTCAACACGGTAATATAATGACATCCGCAAAAATTTGTAACTTCCACATATGCTCAATAACTCGATCAATCGCCGCCAATTCCTCCGAAGCAGCTCTGGTCTCCTGGCCCTTGCATCTATTAAAGGGAGTGGACTCGATCATTTCAGCCTTGCGCCTTCTAAACGTGTTGCCCTCATCGGCACAGGCTGGTACGGTAAAAGCGATCTATTCCGACTCATACAAGTAGCACCTATTGATATTGTAGGTCTTTGTGATGTGGACAAGAACCAACTCTCAAAAGCTAATACTCTAATACAAGAAAGAATAAAATCAGATAAAAAAATAGGGCTCTATGGCGATTACAGAAAAATGCTCTCAGAACAAAAACCAGATATAGTTTTGATTGGCACTCCCGACCATTGGCATGCGCTTCAAGCAATCGATTCTTTAAAAGCTGGTGCCCATGTATATGTACAAAAACCGATAAGTGTAGATGTACTCGAAGGTGAAGCGATATTGGCCACAGCCAGAAAGTATAATAAAGTAGTTCAGGTGGGTACCCAAAGAAGAAGTACCCCCCACCTCATGGAAGCGAAAAGAAATATCGTAGACGCCGGCCTTTTAGGTAAAGTTCATCATGTGGAAATATGTTGCTACTATCATATGAGAAATAATAGCAACCCTCCACTACAATCTATTCCTGAATATCTTGATTATGAAATGTGGACAGGTCCTGCTCCCCTGCGCCCCTATGATGGTCTCCCCCATCAGGGTTGGTGGCGTGCCTTCATGGAATATGGAAATGGTATAATGGGTGATATGTGTATTCATATGTTTGATGCCGTTAGATGGATGCTGGGATTGGGTTGGCCCAAAAAAATAAGCTCCACTGGAGGCATTTACTCAGATACAAAAGGGAAAAGCAATATCGCAGACACACAATCGGCCATTTTTGAATATGAAGGATTGAATTGTGTATGGCAACATCGCACATGGGGTACTGCTGCCGACCCAGAATATCCATGGGCTTTTAAGATTTATGGAGAGAATGGAACACTGTGTGGCGACCCATATAAATACGATTTCATCCCAATGGGAAAGGGAAATAGAATTCACAAGGAAGCTCTCTATGAAAGAGAAAAATATCCTGAAGACACAAAAGAAGCCGGAATTGAAATTCATGCAGCTCCCGCTACCAGATTACATATGTTGAATTTTCTGGAAGCCATAGAAAAAGGGACAAAACCTGTTGCCGATATTGAAGAAGGTCATATTTCAACAGCCAGTTGTATTATTGCTAACCTCTCGATGCAACTAGGAAGAGCTTTAAAATATGATCCAGTTAAAAAAATAATAATCGGAGACGAAGAAGCCACCAGGCTATTACAACGTCCCTATCGTCAACCCTGGGTCCACCCTTCCCTCGCCAATATATAGACTATATATTTTAAGGGAAAAACATAATTGTCTTGTGACGGCAATCACCCCGCCAACTGACTTGCATAAGAAAAACAAAGAGTATTGACCAACTAATTTTGCATCACTTTAGGGTACTTCCCAAATACCCACAAACTGTCGTATCTTTTAGACTGTATTAAAACGTTTGCGATATGCCACAAACAAAAACTTCCTACAAAGTAAAAGTTAATGGATATGAATTCGAATTTGATGAAGCTGAAATAGCTGCGGTCGACTTCATCAGGAAAACCGGAACAGAAGCATCCATCATTCATAATCACCAATCAGCAAAAGCATTATTGATGGATTCTGACCTATCCGGAAAAAAATGCAATATTGAACTGGAGGGTTCTTCCTATCAAATAGAAATCAAAGATGAATTGGATATCAGGCTTGAGCAAATGGGATTCAACTCCGTTTCCACCAAACATATAAAAGAAGTGAAAGCACCAATGCCTGGAATGGTGTTGGAGATATCTGTTACTGAAGGACAAGAAGTGAACGAAGGTGATCGCTTACTGATATTATCAGCTATGAAAATGGAAAACGTCATCCAGATTCAATCTGCAGGAAAAATAAAAAAGATCCATATAAAAGCAGGACAAGCAGTAGACAAGGGACAAATAATGATTGAACTGGAATAAGAATCCCATCTCACTAAACCAATTTCTTCGAAACCTGAACTTTCAATATGAAAAAGATATTAGTTGCAAATCGTGGTGAAATCGCTTTACGAATTATGCGAACCATCCGGAAAATGGGCATAAAATCAGTAGCTGTTTATTCAGTGGCTGATCGGCTATCGCCTCATGTTTTGTTTGCAGATGAAGCTGTTTGTCTTGGAGAAGCTCCTTCTGCCGATTCTTATCTGAACGGTGATAAAATTATTGCCTTCTGTAAAGAGTTAGGCGTTGACGGCATTCACCCTGGTTACGGTTTCCTTAGTGAAAATGCGGATTTTGCCCAAAAAGTTACTGATGCCGGAATTACTTTCATCGGACCAGGTCCTGATGCTATGAGAGTAATGGGTTCTAAACTGGCGGCAAAAGAATGCGTAAAGAAATATAATATCCCGATGGTTCCAGGAATTGATGAGGCCATTGAGGATATTTCAAAAGCAAAAGCAATAGCAACAGAAATCGGTTATCCTATACTGATAAAGGCCTCCGCCGGAGGTGGTGGTAAAGGGATGCGTATAGTAGAGAAGGAAGCAGATCTGGCTTCCCAAATGGAACGGGCTATAAGTGAAGCAAAAGCAGCATTCGGCGACGGCTCCGTTTTTATTGAGAAATATGTCACCTCTCCAAGGCATGTTGAAATTCAAGTGCTGGCAGATAATTTTGGCAATACTATTCATCTCTTCGAAAGGGAATGCAGTATTCAACGTCGGCATCAAAAAGTAATTGAAGAATCCCCCTCTTCCATATTAACCCCTGACTTACGTAAAAAAATGGGTGAAGCTGCAGTAATGGTAGCTAAATCATGCAATTATTCAAGCACCGGTACAGTGGAATTCCTGATGGATGATAAACTGAATTTCTATTTCCTCGAAATGAATACCCGTTTGCAGGTAGAACATCCAGTTACAGAAATGATAACAGGAATTGATCTTGTTGAAGAACAGATAAAGATTGCCAGAGGGGAAAAGCTGGGTATTAGTCAGGAAGACTTACACATCAATGGCCATGCAATAGAACTCAGGGTATATGCCGAAGATCCATTAAACAACTTCCTGCCCTCTATTGGGACACTGGAAAAATACACAGCTCCTTCAGGCGATGGCATTCGCGTAGATGATGGCTATGAACAAGGAATGGTAATTCCGATATTCTATGACCCGATGATTGCTAAACTGGCTGTACATGGAAAAGACAGGACTGAAGCGATTCAGAAAACATTGGCTGCAATAAAAGATTATCATATAGAAGGCTTTTCAACCACCCTGCCCTTTGGCACATTTGTTCTGGAGCATGATGCTTTCGTTACCGGTAAATTTGATACACATTTCGTAAAGAACTATTATACTCCAGATAAAATAGAAGATAAAGATCGCTCCAATGCCCGACTGGCAGCTATAGCAGCTATCCGGTTCTGGTTAGATAAACAACAACAATTGAAACCTGTTGAAAATAAATCTACCAGTTGGAAAAGAAGACTGGCCCATTAATCTAATATTTTTCAGATACAGAAAAAATCAGCAATGAAAACACCATCAGAAAAATTAAAACAGAAGATAGCTGAAGGGAAATTAGGTGGAGGAGAAAAAAGAATCGATGCACAACATAAGAAAGGGAAATTGACAGCCCGCGAAAGGGTTCACTTACTTATGGACCCAGGTTCATTTGAAGAAATCGGCGCCCTGGTGATTCATCGCACCAAGGAATTCGGAATGGAAGACCAGAAATTCTATGGCGATGGAGTGATAACAGGTTATGGAACCGTTAATGGACGTTTGGTATATGTATTCGCACAAGACTTCACTGTTTTCGGTGGTGCATTATCTGAAACCCACGCAGAGAAGATTTGCCGGATTATGGATATGGCAATGAAAACCGGAGCACCAATGGTAGGTTTGAACGACTCTGGTGGTGCCAGAATTCAGGAAGGTGTTCGTTCTCTTGGTGGTTATGCCGATATCTTCTTCAGGAATGTACAATCTTCCGGAGTTATTCCTCAAATTTCAGCCATTATGGGGCCATGTGCCGGTGGTGCGGTGTATTCTCCAGCAATGACCGACTTCACCATCATGGTGGAGAATACCAGCTACATGTTCGTTACTGGTCCTAATGTAGTGAAAACGGTTACCAACGAAGAAGTAAGCTTTGAAGAATTAGGTGGTGCCTCTACCCATTCCACAAAAAGCGGTGTAACTCATCTTACTGCTGCCAATGATATGGAATGTATCAATGAAGTAAAGAAGCTTCTAAGCTATATGCCACAGAACTGAAGATGTATTACCAAAGCTGCCTTTTGAATTAGGTGATGAAACAAGGGAAGTTTTGGAAACCATCGTACCAGCAAGTGCAAACCAACCTTATGATATTCGTGATGTGATTGATGGTATTTGCGATTCAGATTCCTTCTTTGAAATCCATAAATACTATGCAGACAATATAGTAGTAGGATTTGCACGGCCTAGCCGGTCGCAGTGGAATCGTTGCAAACCAGCCCATGAGTCTTGCAGGAGTTCTTGACATAGAGAGTTCAAAGAAAGGTGCAAGATTCACGAGATTCTGTGATTGTTTCAATATTCCATTACTTGTATTAGTAGATGTTCCCGGATTCTTACCAGGTACTGATCAGGAATGGCATGGTATCATTACAAACGGCGCCAAACTTCTATATGCTCTTAGCGAAGCAACTGTTCCAAGAGTTACAGTGATCACAAGAAAAGCCTATGGAGGTGCTTATGATGTAATGAATTCAAAACATATCGGAGCAGATATGAACAACCCAGGCTTACTAAGGTTGAAATAGCAGTGATGGGTGCAAAAGGTGCGAGTGAAATCATTTTCAAATCTGAAATTGCTGCAGCAGAAGATCCGGCAAAAAAACTGATTGAGAAAGAAGCTGAATATGCCGAGCTCTTTGCAAATCCTTATAATGCGCCGAAAGAGATTTATTGATGAAGTGATAGGAACTCCAGGATACACGAAAAATTAATAAAAGCATTTGCCATGCTCGAGAATAAAGTGGTGAAAAGACCCAGGAAGAAACACGGGAATATTCCACTTTAATGAAAACTGTAAGAAATCACAATTTCAAATCATCAGAAACAGTTTAAACCAGTTTCTGATGATTTGAAATAATATTCATTATTTGTATACCACATTTAGTTTTATCTGTCCCTTTCCTTGAATGGTAACTACTCTTACGGCACCCTCTTTTTCGTTTGCGGATATACTGCCACCTTCACATTTTATTGAATTCATTTCATACTTCAGGTTCATATAAGTAAACTTTATAAGCATCTCCATCAACCAATTCAGCCTCTATAGTAAATACCTTATCCTTCCATCCTGCTAAGCTGATTTCAAATCCACCACAACTGATATGGCGGTTGGTTGCAAGGAGTTGAGGATGATCCAATTTCTCATGGAAACAAAAAACCTGACAATTATTTCGGATCAATAGGACCGGGAATTAACTGCTTCTGATGAATACCCATAAACTTCTTTGTCCAGAACTCAAAAACCAGATAATCTTTTGTTGGATCTAATCCCATATCCTTCATAGGTAAAACAGGATCTCTTTCATCTAACCGTCCCAACACTAGCCAATTCTCATACGGTTTATTTAACTCAAGCGAGAATAGTCCTGTGGTTGTAGAGGCACTGGCATCAAATGGACGAGGTCCACTCCCACTCAATTCCACATCAGCCAATGCAATTTTAGAAGAAACCGATGGGTCAATATCATATACCTGCCCAGGTTGGGTATATAAAACCGGGATACTCCGCTGTGCCGCATCAATCAGTGGAGAACTGGCATATTTCTCCGGCTTATCAGTCACCATAAAAAGCGAGCCTGTAAGTGAAGTAGCTACACAACTCCTATATGCCTCCTTATCACTCAATACAATATGGTCGGGATCGTTACGCCAAATGATATTGTTATAGGAATTATATTGGGCCAATCCCGCATAACTATACCCATCATCACCTATACGACATCCATCCGCTATTCCAACCAATTCAGGCCTTGGGCCCCAGCATACAGTAAGAAGTTTTCATTGCCAGATCTGTTTACGCACATCCTTCACAACATTTCTATAGGCCTCATTCTATCCGTATTATTCCTTCTGAAATATCCTGAAAGAATTGTATCCTTCATTTTAAATGACGTAAGGCATCAGGTTTATAATATTCCCAACCATATTTTTTTAATCCGCTATATACCGGACTAATCAATTGCTCTATGGCAGCAAGATTTGATCCATCCAACATATCCCACCCAATTACCATAAGCTGGTTTTCCCTTTATCATTTTTAATGAATAATGAAGCGTTCTGAAAAGCTTTGGCGGAATCAGCAAATGACACATTTGTCCAAATAGCAGGCTTCAATCCTTTTCCTTTAATATAAGAAGCCATTGCAGTAAGTCCTGATGGGAATTTACTATTCGGTTGCAGCCAGGTATCTGGCATGCCGATGGGCACTTGCTGATACCCATCGTCTATCTGGATATAATCTAATCCGAATGGTTTTAATTTAATGGAGAGTACGTCTGTAACTTCTTTAACATTGTTCTCCGTTATCTTATCGAAATAGGCAAACCAGCTACTCCATCCTACAACTGGTTTTTGCCAAACCTTATACTGAGAGGGCTGAAAATAGGTAAGACCCCCGATGCTTCCTGTAATATTCAGGACGAATACGTATTACAATTTCCCAACCTTTTGCAATGACATGAATTCTATTCTTGACTAAATAACCTACCTGAATTTTTGAATCACGGGCATCAAAGGAAACGAGAAGATCTTTTTTCCTATTATATACTGCATTGTTCTTCAAATTATGGCTTGGTCCTACACTATGTCTTACTACTCTCAATCCATTCTGGTTCACTTTCGCAGGCTATGGATTCTTCATCACCAAATATGACAGCATTGCATTCAAACGACTTGAAATTCCCAGCGGAAATCGTAATTATCTCAAAGACTGCTCCATTGATAACTTGTTGCTGATTATTGACACGATAAGGAGTAGCCTGTTCTGTTAACTGAGCATCTAAAACTCCATCTCCTGCATAGCTAATCTGTAGATGGTTGCCATTTAAAGTCACTCCGGATTTTTTTGTTGGGAATAAGTCTGTTGTCCAACAAGTAAGAATACAAATAATAAAGTTGCAAGTAGCTTCATCGAAATAATGTTAGAGCAATCAAGATACTGCTTTTCTATAGAAGCTACATTGGTAATAGTTGTCCAATAATAGTAAAAAATTGCTTATCAGAATATTACAACTGAAACTCCACCTTTACTCCATTTTTCCGGAAGATGGGTATCATATACCCCATGCGCATTCAACGCCATGGCAGGGTGTGGTTGAACTTCTTTCCCGCCCGACATTAATTTCTGGAACCTGCCAAGAAAAAGGCTCCAGATATCACCCGGTTTGGGAGGAATGGCTCTTCTATTAGCAAGTAAGGAAAGACTATCCCAGGGAATTGAAATTTCAAGGCTCCAGCCTTTATCAATATCACTATTATCATTCAAAGTACCATCCAATTGAACAGCGGTTTGTAAGCCCGGTAAATCATAATTGGTAAAAGCCCATCGTATACCACGAGGATGAGTTCCTTTCCAGAAACTGGCACCTACCCTGTCATAATCGCCTCCGAATGTGTAGGCATTATTTTGGTGTACATCAAACTCAGGTATATCGAATTTACTTCCACGGGTATAGGCATCTTTCCAGATAAAGAACACCTCGTAGATAGTATTAGCAGCATTTACTTCCAATTCGTAGTAGCAATCTCCGCCATCAATGAACACTTCCAGATCATTTTCCAGGAAAACAATACTATCCCTCTCTGTCAATTTCGCTTCAAGAAATGGCTCTTCCACCCTGAAAGCTATATACAGATTCGTATCGTTCCAAAGTAAAGCCGTTTGCGTATTATACATGCCGGGGGCACCTGTTACCATATCAACAAACCGGGGGCTCCAGTTAGCTTTCTGCCATACTTCCTTTTTACTATTACCATCAATCATTATAGAGAAAGGTATCTTTCTCGCGATATAATCACTCATATGAACAAATAGTTAAAGAAACTCATAAATAAGACTTCTTCAGGTAACGAATGTAATGAATTATACAACCCCTCAAATTACATGTATAAACATTGGAGTTGGGATTTTGAAATCCTGTTTTTAATCATACGACCATATGATAAATTAACCAAAGTGATTAGTATCACATACGCTGGTGAGAGCGCAAAATAATTTTGCATTCACATTGCAACTATTGCAGGAAACAAAAACATGTATTATGAAAAAAGCACTTTCAGTAATAGGTATAAGCTTGCTGCCTTTAGCAAGCATAGCACAGGCAGGACATATAATGCAGGGAATTGGTGCCAACAATATGTCGATGGGTGGTGCGGCTACAGCACAGCCTCTCGATATAAATGGCGCCTTACAATGGAATCCTGCTGGCATATCAGCTTTCAAAACAAAAGTATTCTCGCTAAATGCAGGTATTTTCTATTCGTCCCCACAACTTTCATCAACAGTACCAACCCCAGATGGACCTATGACTGGCGTTACAAAAGATGCCAGAGGTGTATCTGTAATGCCTGCTCTGGCAATGGTTTGGGGAAATAACAAAAGCAAACATACTTTCGGAGTATCTGCTTTCGGAATCAGTGGTTTTGGCGTAACCTTTCCACAGAATAATACGAACCCTATATCCATGCCTCAAAACATGGGAGGCTTTGGTCTCATTCAATCCGATTATCAGCTGATGCAGGTAGGGATCACCTATGCCTACCAATTAACAGATAAGATATCAGTAGGTCTCGCGCCAACATTCAATTATTCAGCATTGAAACTGGCTCCAAACCCGTTGGCATCGCCCAGTCAAACCCTTGGATACCCTGTAAGCAATAAGGCTACAGCTTTAGGTATTGGCGGGCAAGTTGGCATTTTCTACAATTCAGGTAAGGGTCTAAAACTGGGAGCATCCTATAAAACGCAGCAGCATTTTGGAGATTTCACATTCAAAAACACCTACCTGAATGGCAGTGCCGCTCCAGATGCTACATTTAAAATGAATTACCCATCCATACTATCTGCAGGTTTCGGTTATTCAACTAAAGTGGTTGATCTGGCAGTAGATTATCGATTCGTAAATTACAAGAACACCATCGGCTTTGAGGAAAAAGGATGGACACCTACAGCCTCCGTTAAAGGTTTTGGTTGGGAGAATATATCTGTTGTTTCTGCAGGTATCCAATTAAAAATGATTGATAAGGTTCCTATCAGGGTAGGATATACATATAGCTCTAATCCTATCAATAGCGATCTTGCTTTCTTTTCCATACCTGCCACAGCTATTATAAAAAATTCCTTTCAGGTCGGATTCGGATATGAGATCAATAATAAGTTCACCCTAAATGCTGTTTACCATCATGGAAGTAGTGGTGACGCCACCAATGGAAAGTTATTGAGCCCAATGATGATTACCCCTTCAAACCCTTATGGTGCAATTCCAAACAGTAATGTATCTTATAAGATGACAACGGATATGATTATGCTGGGAATAAACTATGCTTTCTAAAATATAGACGTAACCATAAAAAAGGGATGCATTATAGAGCATCCCTTTTTTTTATCTGTTCCAATAACCCTGACGGATTACCAATATAATGGCTGACAGCCGTCATATTTCAACTTCTCTTCCCAACTATAAATTTGCCCTTAGCATATCAAGATTTTTAATCCCTACTCCGATCAATACTCATTGACCATTAAACCCTCCTTTATGATTCGCAACAATTTTTATCTGAAATTAGCTGCTGTATTCAGCATGATCCTCTTTAGTTCATGCCAAAAGCTATTGGATTTTTTCCCTACTCAATCACCAGCCGGCTACAGGATTAAATCCATTACTTACGGTACAAATCCAGGCGGTACTTCAACAGCTACATTCTACTACAATAAGTGGAATAATCCTGACAGTGTCATTTTCACAAATGTTGGAACCGGACAGCCCAATTTCTTATTCTTCTATAATAAGAAAAAGGAAATAAGGGAGATAAAAGAAAGTTACAGGAATGGCAATTATGAGATGTGGCACCGACTTGGTTTAAATAATAAGGGACAAATTATTGTAGATACCATTTACGTATTCGGAAACCTAAATGAAGATCCAGAGCCAGCCAATTTTTATTATAAAAGAATTGAAAGGCTCGAATATGATAGTTATGGAAGAGTAATAAAGATTACCAGCGAATCAGTGGTTCCTGTATACCCAAGCAGCACCAATACTTTTAACTATGGTTCAGATGGCAATCTGATAGTGCCTTTTTCAATGCCGGTATATGACAATTACAGGAATCCTTTAACACTACATCCTCTCTGGCAGTTCATAGAAAAGAATTACAGTCTGAATAATCCGATGGCAGCTGTGAGTTATAATTCCTATCGTCTCCCATTACAGTTTAATTTTGTATACACCAGTTCTGAAGGCCGGTTTCCTTTCTTTTCCGGAAGGAATTTAGATCAGTCGTTTATTAGTTATGAGATGAAATAGAGTGAGTTTATTTTTTAACCGCAGAGACGCGGAGACGCAGGGATGTACTCCGCGTCTCTGCGTCTCTGCGGTCATATTTTTCAAATAAAAAGTACTTTACAATGACTAATAGAGTCTTCTTAGCACAAAACCGTAAATTACAAGTCCAACCCATGGACAAATGAATTCAGGCTATCTACTTCTTATCATTGTACTTTACTTTTCCCTTTTAATGGTGATTGCACGAATCACCTCCCGGCATAGCAGCGATAACACATATTTTGATGGAAACAGAGAATCACCGTGGTTCCTGGTTGCATTTGGCATGATAGGCTCTGGCATTTCCGCTGTATCGCTGGTTTCCATACCTGGTAATGTAGGCACAAACAATCTCTATTATTTCCAATTTATTCTTGGAACCATTGCAGGTTACCTTTTTATTGTATTCATTCTGACACCAATATACTATAAGCTGAAACTCGTTTCTATCTACTCTTACCTTAACATTCGTTTTGGAAAAACCACCTATAAAACAGGATCACTTTTCTTCCTTGTATCGCAATCATTTGGAGCCGCATTAAGATTGCTCTTATCTATCAAGATACTTCAGGTGGCCTTTTTCAATGATTTGCATATACCTTACTATGCAACTATTGCGGTTGTACTAATTCTTATATGGCTCTATACCCATCAATCAGGAATAAAAACAATTGTATGGACAGATGCATTACAATCCTTCTTCTTGATAATGGTCATTATCATTTCCATAATCAGTATAAAACAAGCTTTGGGCTTCAGCACTTCAGAATTGATTGACAAGGTAATTCACCATCCCTATAGTAAATGGTTCAATTGGGATTTCAATGATGGCTCTAATTTCTTCAAACAGTTTATTTCGGGAATGCTTATAACTATAGCCCTTGTTGGGCTAGACCAAAGCATGATGCAAAAGACCCTGACTGTAAAAACTTTAAAAGACGCCAGAAAAAATGTACTTACTTTCAGTTTCTTTATAGCTGCTGCACAAACCTTGTTCTTGGGATTAGGGGTGCTGCTTATATATTCGCAGAACAGAGAAAGGAATTCCTTTAGCTAATCCAAATGGTCCTGTTCAGCATACAGATGACCTCTACCCATATCTTACCATGCACCACTTTGGACAGATAGGTGCCATAGCCTTTTTCATTGGAGTAATAGCATCCACTTTTGCAAGTATCGACACCTGCATTACTGCATTAACTACAGCTTTTAGTTACGATTTCATGGATTTCGAACATCAATCACCCGAAGCGAAATTAAAAATCAAGCGATGGGTTTTATTGGGAGTTAACATTGTTATGTTTCTGATAGTGTTATTATTCTGGAATAGCCAGGGTGCCATTATCAATACCATTTTCAAAATAGCTGGTTATACTTATGGGCCAATTCTGGGACTTTATCTTACTGGTTTGTTTACCAAAATAAAAATGAAGGAGCCATTGGTTCCAATAGCTTGTGTTTTGGCAGCCCTTTGCACTTATGGATTGAATGAATACTTCATTACATCCTTCCATTTCGATTTCGGGTTCATGAATATATTCGTCAATGCGGTACTAACAATTTTCTTTTTATTCCTTATAAAATCAAAATCTGATGTCGCTAACCAACCCATTTGAAATCAGGATAAGCTCCATTGATACAGGCTATCAGACTTTCGCCAGTTGGATGGCAGGTTCTGAACCATGGATAACATTGGATATGGATCAGCAAAAATGCCTTAAGGCATTCGATGGTCCTGGCAAGGAAATACATATAATAGAAAAAGAAGGAAGTGCTGCAGGCTTTGTAATACTTCAAACCATTGGGACATTCAAAGGCTATATTCAAACCCTTTTCATCCATCCCGATTTTCAAGGTATGGGATTGGGAACTGCTTTATTGGAATACTGTGAGAAAAGAATCGCAGCCATCTCACCCAACATTTTCATTTGTGTTTCCGAATTCAATTCAGGTGCAATAAAATTATATGAAAGCTTTGGCTTTAGGAAAGTAGGCGTTCTTGAGAATTTCGTAAAAGAGGGATATAATGAACTGTTATATCGAAAAACAAGTGGTGCCCTAAATTCATATAAAGCTTCTTAATACATCGTAATGAAAAATCATTTGTTCTTATTATGCTTTTTGCTTTTTAGTGTTCCAGTCATTTCCCAGCAAAAAGCAATTGGAAACAGAACCCAGTTAATCGCCAAAACTGATTCTATTATAAATAGTCAGGTTGAGCGGAAGCTGATTCCCGGTGCCGTAATACAGATAAAGATCGGAAACGAAATTGTCATGACTAATGCTTACGGTTATGCCAATGCGTATTCATTTATCGGACAACCACTTGAAAATCCAGAGAGAATGACATCCGCTCATATGTTTGATATTGCCTCTCTAACAAAAGTGGTAGGAACAACAACGGCCATAATGCTATTAATGGATAAGGGTCGTCTATCTATTGATGACCCGGTTGGAAAATATATCAGCGAATTTACTTCTGCAGATAAGAAAGATATAACCATCAGGCATTTATTAACGCACACATCCGGATTGCATGATTGGTATCCTATGTATTACCGGTCGAATAACAGGCAATCAACTTATAAGTTAATTGGAAGTCTGCCTTTAAAATATCCAGTGGGTAAGGAAAGGCACTATAGCGATCTTGGCTTTACGATACTTGGACAAATCATTGAAACTATTTCTGGCATGCCCTTGGAGGAATATGTTGACAAGAATATTTTCCAGCCATTAGGAATGAAAAGCAGCACCTACAATCCAATAAAAAAAGGCTTTACGAGGTTTGCAGCCACTTCACATGGTAATCCCTATGAAAAGAGGATGGTATATGATTCAAGTCTGGGGTATCAATTCCCTGAAATCAAGCATGATTCCTGGAATGGTTGGAGACAGTATACATTAAGAGGAGAAGTGAATGATGGTAATGCATGGTATGCGAATGGAGGCGTTTCAGGAGCAGCAGGATTGTTTTCTACGATAAGCGATATTCAACGTCTTGTTGATATGTTACTGAATAAGGGAAGAGTTGGGAATAAGCAATTCATTTCGGAAAAAACGGTAACCACTTTTTTAACGAAGGATCAATTTTTGAATGGATTGGGCTGGATGATGGATCCGGCCAATTCATTTATGAAGGGGGCACCGGAGGGGAGTTTTGGGCATACGGGGTTCACTGGGACGAGTATTGCGGTGATACCATCAGAAAAAATGTCGATCATACTACTGATAAACAGGCAGAATACGGGTTTGAATGGGAAGGGGGAATATTATAGTTTGAATGGAGTGAGGGCGGAGATATTCAGGATTTGGAGATGACATCTTACCCCCGAGATGTCATCTTGGGGGTAAGATGGCATCTCCCCTTGTAAAACACAACCAAACTATTTTTAAATACCTTAGCCTCATGAACCGAATCGACCGCATTTCCGCTATGCTTATCCAACTACAATCCAAAAAGGTTGTGAAAGGACAGGATATAGCCGACCGGTTTGGTATCAGCCTCCGAACCGTTTACCGCGATATCAAAACACTGGAAGAAGCCGGCGTTCCCATATTAAGCGAAGCAGGAACAGGTTATTCTATAATGGAAGGCTATCGCCTCCCCCCTGTTATGTTCACAAAATCGGAAGCCCAATCCTTCCTTATTGCCGACAAACTTGTCGAAAAACTAACCGACCCCTCCACTCATAAACTCTATCAATCCGCCTTATTCAAGATTAAAGCCGTTTTACGCTATGACGAAAAGGATCATATCGAGAGCATGGCGGAACATATAGAAGTATATCAAAATCCCTATATTCCAAAAGATCAACAGGTAAGCGACTACATCCAAACCATTCTCAGATGTATCGCACAAAAAAAGGTGCTCTCCATGTCTTATTTCGCAAATCACTCGCAGGAAAACACTTCCCGCAAAATTGAACCGGTGGGTATTTTCCTGATGGCTGGACATTGGTACCTGATTGCCTATTGCTGGTTGAGGAAGGATTATCGGCATTTCCGTATAGACAGGATTCTAACTATTATTTCTACAGAAGAAGCATTTCAAAAACAGCATAGGCCACTTAAATCATATCTCGAAGAAATCACGAAAGAGAAACGTGAACTGCATACCGTGGTCATGAAGGTCGAAAAATCTGTGCTCAAACATATGGGAGAACAAAAATTCTATATGGGCTTTGTTTCTCAGAAAACAGTAGATAACCAAATCGAAATGACCTTCCTATCCTCCTCCCTTGAAGGCTTTGCCCGATGGTATATGATGCTGGGCGACAGAGCGGAAATTATACAACCTCAGCAATTAAAATCCCGCATCAAAGAGCTGAGTACCCTCATCCTGAAAAAAAATAAATAACTCCTTTTTTCTGCTGACATAGGGTTGTCACAACCCCAATCTAGTTTTGATAAAATATTAAAACTGATTGTATGATTACATTTATGGAAGCCTTCCTCAACGAACTGGATCACGAAAGTATCGGCACCCGCAAAATGCTCGCATTGGTGCCGGCCGACAAAGCTGACTGGAAACCTCATCCCAAAAGCATGAAGCTGAAAGATCTTGCTACCCATGTAGCGGATATCCCGGGCTGGATTTCCATGATTATCAATACCAGTGAACTTGATTTCTCCAAGACTCCCTACAACCCTGCAAATTGCAATGGCGGTGAAGAACTGGTTGCCTATTACAACAAAAATGCATCTGAGGCAAAAGCCCTATTAGCGAGTAGTAAGGATTCAATTTTAGAAGATATCTGGACGATGAAAAATGGAGATGAGATCTACATGCAGCTATCAAAACTCGATACTATACGTCACTCCTTTTGCCAGATAGTGCATCACCGGGCACAACTTGGAGTTTATCTTAGGTTGTTGGATATTCCAATTCCGGGGGTGTATGGGCCGAGTGCGGATGAGATGCCGGGGGGATAATGTGGAGATGTGGAAATGAGGAAATGTGGAAATGGAGAGACTAAGAAAAGAATTTGAAAATTTGACAATTTGAAAATTTGAAAATTCAATTCAGCGCATACTAATTAAAATGAAAGAGATTGTTGGGTCTATATTCCATTAATCTCTTTCATTTAATTTTATTGCCGGGAAACCGGTAAAACGGTAAGTGTATTGACTCCTGACTCCTGACTAATGACTCCCTACTCCCCTCACCCTTTCCCCGGCATCGAAGGCCTAACCTCGATCTTACTCGGTAAAGTACGGGGATTCATGTTCAATATATCTACAACCATTTGTCCTATGTCTTCTGGTTGAATTTTCCAGGCATCGGCAGCGTTTGGCGTATGGTTATTAAAATGTGTAGCTACGGAGCCTGGCATGATGGTAGTAACTTTTACGCCATCTTTCCGAAGGTCAAGCATGATGGCCTGGGTAAATCCTACTAATCCGAACTTACTGGCGTTATAGGCAGAAGCTGTCTCAAAAAAATTGGTGCCTGCTAAACTTGCAATGGTTATGATATAACCCTTTGAGGCTTTTAATGCCGAAAGACTTGCCTTAACACTATTGAATACACCTGTAAGGTTAGTATCAATAGTATCGTGCCAATCTTTTTCCGTAAGTGTTTCAATATTTCCAAAGATGCCCACTCCGGCATTAGCGACTAATACATCAATCTGGCCGAATTGCGCAATAGTGGCCTGCACCGCTTTTACCTCATCAGCCATTGAACTTACATTGGAAACTAATGCAAGCACTTTAGTTGGATCATTCCCCAATGAAACAGCTGCTTGCTTCGCTGCTTCAGCATTTCTGCTGGTAAAGGCAACTCTCATACCTTTTGCCAATAATGCCTGGGCAATGCCATATCCGATTCCTTTACTGCCGCCGGTGATGTAAGCGACTTTACCTGTAAGGATGCTCATGAAATTTGAAAATTTGAAAATTAGGTAATTTGAAAATACTGTTACTTAAAGTATGGAGTAAATAGAATGATTAACCCACACTTTTATTTCAATAACAATAATTGGCCGATATGGTTCGCCATATGATTGGTGCGACTGATAACAACATTTAACTTATTACGATGAGGTTCTTTGGCGAAATCATCTGTTGATACGGCAGTATGTGGCTCAAACCACTCTTCCACATTGAGTGAATTGAAATGTTTATCAAGCGCAGCATTTACTGCATTCAATTGTTCTTTCAATTCAGGAATGCCAGGTTTTTCTAATCCTGACTTATCCGGATTTTTTATAAATATGTTTTCAAGTTCAGGGAAATGTTTATTACCAAAACCAAGTAATGGCAGCATTGCGTCACTTACAGCAATCAGATGCCCAATTAAATAAGTTCCGGTATTCTTTCCGGGCGCTACTTCTCTTGAAAATTGTTCATCACTGAATGTAGACAATAAATTATTCAGGTATTTATTCTGAGCTGCCCAGCTCGTAAGGGTCATATTAACCAATAATTGGAGGTGCGTTGAGTTAGAGTGCATTTTTAAGCAGTTTAAGCTATAAAGATACGATAGTTCTTTTGCAACTCAGATGTTACAATTATGCTACTTATCAGATCACTTATATATCAGATTCAATCAGCTATTAAGTAGCCGTTTTTAATTAACCGGTTCTTACTATTTTTTCATTCTCGTTTTCCCTTTTTCAGGAAAACAAAACCAATATTCAAAATCCAATTAAAAAAAAGAAGAATGAAAAACCATTTCATCAAATCAATCTTTGCAATTACCTCCATCACGTTCATAGTCCTCGGACTTTATTCCTGCAGTAAAAAAGAAGCCGCCAATCCTATAGTCCTGGGAAATGAATATCAGGGAGGCTTCATATTCTATATTGATAATACAGGTCAGCATGGTCTGGTAGCTTATAAAATGCCAACTGATATAATTAGTCAGGGCTGGGGATGTTATTTCACAGATATGCCATCCACCAGCGAAACATTTGGCCAGGGGAAAAACAATACCACTTATATACTTTCCCATTGTAGTGAACCGAATATATGGGCCAGACAAATCGACAACCTTTCGGTAGCTGGTTATTCAGATTGGTATATGCCATCATTGGAAGAAGTTCAACTTATATACGACAATTTACATAAGCAAGGGAAGGGCGGATTTGTAAACCATACTTATTGGACGTCCACTGAACATTCTCCTTCTTATGCTTGGGAAATTGATTTTGGCAATGGAACAGCCCAAAGAGGGTCAAAAGGAAATACATATCAATATGCTATTGCTATAAGAGCGTTTTAGGAAAGGTGACGATAAATAGTAAACTGCCATCCCTACCGGATGGCAGTTTCGTTTTTAAAACAGGTCTCCATTTGCCTTTTAACTAATAACTTATAACTCATTACTTTCAACTCCTGCACATTTGATTTTCGACTTTTGACTTTTTACTTTTGACTTATTCTTCTAACTTTCAGCTCTCAACTCCCAACTCACAATGGCCTCTTTCTTTTCAAAAAACAAGCTGGTTCTGCTATATGGTGCATCCCTGGCCGTAATCATGCTTCTATTGAAATGGCTGGAATGGAGGTTTCTGATTATAGATCACTCCTTTGAGGTATATATTGGGGCTATTGCCCTCATCTTTACGGTTCTGGGTATTTGGCTGGCCAGAAAGCTCACCAAACCTAAAACCGAAACCATCATTATTGAAAAGGAAGTATATGTGGCAAAGCCAGCCGGCCAATTTTCTCCCGATGAGAAAATTTTACAGAAATTCGGTATCAGCAAGCGGGAATGTGAAGTGCTGGAATTGATGTCGGAAGGTCTCAGCAACCAGGAAATAGCCGATAAATTATTCGTTTCCCTAAATACAGTAAAGACCCATAGTTCTAATCTTTTCCTCAAACTGGATGTAAAACGTCGCACCCAGGCTATAGAAAAAGGTAAAAGAGTGGGCTTACTGCCCTGATGGCTCACACTTTTGCATGAATTCCCCCTTTAAAAACTAAAATCACCCGAAAGTATGAACGTAAAATGCTGATTAGGTTGCAGTTTTATGGCCTACAATAACCAAAACAAAAAATCATGAAAAAGACAGTACTTGTATGCGGACTAATCGCTGGATTAATCAGCACCTCCATGTTTATTGGCCTAATGATGCTAGGAAAAGCCAGTCATGAGAATATGGAGAATGGAATGATCTATGGGTTCTCACTGATGATCCTGGCTTTCTCCCTCATTTTTGTTGGGACTAAAATAACCAGGGACAAGCACAATGGCGGGGTTATCAGTTTTTGGAAGGCTTTCAGGGTAGGCTTATATATCTCCCTAATCGCTTCTTCAATATATGTACTGGTATGGCTTTTTGATTTATATACTTTCAATCCTGATTTTGCTGAAAAATATGCAGCCCAAACTATAGAAAAGCTGAAAAGTTCTGGAGCCAGCGCAGAAACAATTGCAAAGGAAACAGCCAGTATGGATAGTTTTAAGGAAATGTATAAGAACCCCATTTTCGTAATACTCCTTACCTATGTGGAAATATTACCAATTGGAATTCTGGTTACCCTCATAAGTTCGTTTATTTTGAAAAGATCGAAGAGGCAGGAGCCGGCGATGGCGTAAGAAAGTTATACGTTTTAAGTAGTAAGTTAAATACAGGGTAAAGCAATATTATAACATACAATAATAATCATCAAATGAAAAAAGTAACTGGAATTGGAGGGATTTTCTTTAAATGCAAAGACCCGAATGCTGTAAATGAGTGGTACAAAAAAAATCTGGGCATTGAAGCGACCCAATATGGCGCCAGTTTTGAGTGGCGTGATGTTGATGACAGTACAAAAAAGGGACTTACCCAATGGAGTACTTTTAAGGAAGAGACGAAATATTTCGAGCCTTCTTCAAAAGATTTCATGATAAACTACCGGGTGGAAAATCTGGAAGCATTGGTTGAGGAACTAAAAAAGGAAAATGTTACCATCCTTGATGCTATTGAATCATACGACTACGGAAAGTTTGTTCATATAGTGGACCTCGAAGGAAATAAGATTCAATTGTGGGAGCCTACCGAATAGAACAAAAAGAAGTTATTATAAAAGACCCAAACAAACCCGACAAAAAAAATTCTTCCCGGCCTTCCCGGTTATATAACCCCGACGAAGAACGTTAAAATTTTTTATAGAAGAAGTATTGCAGCGGCTTATAATATCCTCCGCATTCATTGGTGAAGGAATTGGAATGAGAGGTAACAAAAACAGTATTCGCATCCGCCATACTGATAGATGTTATATCCGCTAAGCCTAGTCCGTCGTTTTCCAATTCAGTGATAGCGTAACTGGGTCCATTCAATTCTACAAGATATATTTGACCTTTTGTAAATCCAATTATCTTGTTATTGATAGTGGTATATTGAAAGTTCACTAATGCATCTTCGGGTATATTCCCAAGCAACAACCACGATTTCCCCTGGTCGATAGATTGCAGATACTCTACTTTCTGGGTACCAAAATTGGGTGAAAAGGCAAATAACTCTGATCCTTTTTGTAAAATGTTCAGCTCTTTGTCGGCAACCTTAACCATTGATCCTAAAGTATCCATCCTATAGGTGGCAGCTCCCATCACAATATAAAACTCACTACCGAAAGTCTGAATACGTTTTACATTCATTTCACCGATTGCAATATTGTACTGAATATTCATAGTAGAATAAATTCTTAACTCATAATCATTTGTAACTGGAGGAATGATTTTCACCAATTCGAAAAATGGAGTGGGAACGCTTACTCCATTATTGACAGATCTGGAAGGAACCAGCAGGTAATTATCCTTGCTCAATGAAATACATTCTCCCTGCCAATACGGGATATCAAGGAATTGGGAAAAAGCCGGCATTCATGGCAGTCATATCCACACTCGTCTCTATAGATTGTGCTGGAGGCAGCAGCAGATCTGATAACAATTTTTGAATCCGTAGTATATAAACAAAGTATTTATCGGGCACTGGAAATTTATAGCGACCGCTACCGGGGAATATACCCATATTGAAAATTAAAGGGGCTTTCCCTTCATATACATTTCCAATAGAATTATAATAAGAGGATGGTCCAAGGATATTCAAATTTCCATCTTTATTGGAACTATTCATCAACCCTACAGATGTGGCAACTCCTTGATATTTCTCCCATTTTACAACAGGATCGGTGTTACCTGATGATTTTTACAGGAGATGAGAGCAGTTATAGAAACTACCAGGATAGAAAGGAGGCTAATTTTTCGGATAAGGAGCATAGTGCAAATTAGTGAGACAAAAGGAAAAAGGCAATGGTGGAAAAGTTAAAATACGGGGCTGTGTTTTACAACTCGATGGCATCTTACCCCAGATGCTATCCTATACCCAGGATGACATCCGGGGGTAGGATGACATCCGCAAAATCATTTATAACCGAAAAAACCACTCACTAAACCTCTGCCAGAATTCAAATCTACCAAAAATTCATTACCATAATGATACGCTAAGTGAATTAATAATGCCAAAGGGAATACTGCCCATTTTTTATTAGATATTCCATCCCATAAAGACAATACTAACAAAATGATATCTCCCGCTACCTAATCCTACAACCTAGTTTACAGGGCCCTGAACATCCGGGAAATATCGTTGAATCTGAGGTAAAAATGAATCTGTAATTCTATCAAAACGGCAGTAAACATGAATAATAGTGCATACCATACCCTTGCATGGATAAGTGGTCTTTTTCGATACAGAATGGCTAATCCATAAAACACCAAAAAAACCAACAAAGCAATTAAAACTGAAGCTGTAAAAAGGTAGTCTCTGACAGATAAAGTCTCTTGCTGTGATAAACGATACTTATACAAATCAATCGTAGAATAGGCAATTCGAGAACAATCAAATAGAAGCCCATCCAACATTCCTATGAATCGCTTTTTGTTTTTTACTAATTAGAAATGCTTGTAGTACCAGCATAACACACCAGGATATCATCACCACTCCATGGAAATGCATTCGGTAATTCTCCTGATTTCCCAATTCGTGAAATAACAAATCCAGAACCCAGCAAGCATTAAGATGAAAAAGCCAATAAAAAAGAAATGACTTTTTTTGAATAGTATTTTATCGAGATGAAGCATTGAGTTTGAATCTATTTTACATTCTGGGTTTGACCATGATAAACTAAATCTATTGAAGAATTTCGACAAAAAAAATAGACACTTTTAAAAATAACGAGATGTCATCTTACCCCCAAGATGTCATCTTGGGGGTAAGATGACATCTCGGGTTGTAAAAAACAACTTCCCATTTTGTATTTTTTTATTGTAAATTTCTGACCATTCAACCAAAACCAACTGTAATGCTTCGTCATTTAACCCTATTGACCCTTCTGGCATTCGCTACAGCATGGGTTGCATTTAACAGGATCAATCGCCCCTCCTCTCCAATTCCAATAAGCAAGCTGGAAGCATCTACTTTTAAAAAAGTCAACATAAAAGCCTGTGGCCCCGATTGGGTGGCATTTAATAATCTTGGTGATGAAGTAGATATCCCAATAATTCCTGGTTCCGGGAATGTATCATGGAAAATAACGACGAAGAGCGATAGTGCGCAATTGTATTTCAATCAGGGAATGAACATGTATTATTCCTTCCACATCATCGAAGCCATGGCCTCTTTCAGAAAGGCTATGAAATTCGATGCGGAATCTCCCATGCTTTTCTGGGCCGAAGCTCTTACTTATGGCCCGAATATTAATGATCTTGGTTATGCCGCTTCCCCCGCAGCGCTGCAAGCGGTAAAGAATGCCAATCAATATATCGACAAGGCTACTCCGATAGAAAAAGCTCTTATTGGTGCTATGTCGATACGCTATACAAACGACTCAGCAGATGCAACAAGAAAAAGCCTTAACATAGCTTATACGGCTGAGATGAAAAAAGCCTATGATCTTTATCCAAACCACCCCGATGTTCAGGCACTTTATGCAGATGCCATGATGCTTGAACATCCCTGGGATCTTTGGAATATCAATGGCACACCAAAGCCATGGACGCCACCCATTGAAAAAGTGCTTGAAAGACTTTTAGCCAAATCTCCTAACCATCCTGGAGCCAACCATTATTATATCCATGTAATGGAACCTTCTCCCTTTGCTTCCAAGGCTTTACCCAGTGCAGCGAGATTGGGAAAAATCACCCCTTCCCTTTCGCATACGGTACATATGCCTTCGCATATATACTTACGCACGGGAGAATTCAATATCGGCGCTAAAGTGAACGAAAATGCTGTTACTGAATACAAGAAATCCATTGCCGCATTTGCTCCAGTTACCGGGGCAGATTTCCTATATCTGATCCATAACCTTCATATGCAGACAACAGTAGCTATGCTGGCAGGACGATCAAAATATAGTGTACAATCTGCTTTAGATGCTGCGGCATCGGTTCCGGAAGCATATTCACTTTCCCCCGCCCCTTTCGGCTCGGGAGCTCAATACATTTATATGGTGCCAACATTAGCCAATATTCGTTTTGGCAATTGGGAAGCGTTATTGAATGCACAAGCGCCAAACACCAACATGATATATGCAAATGTCCTTTTCCACTTTGGAAAAGGAATGGCGTTGGCCCATGAAAAGAAAATCGCTGACGCCAATGCTGAATTAAATCAGATGCAACAAATCATGAAAGATTCCACCCTTTATATTCCATTTGGGGTTTTCTCTCCTGCTATTGATGGTGCAAGAGTTGCTTATGGACTTTTAGAAGGAAGTATTGCGATGGCGCAAAAAGATTACAAAACTGCTATTGACAGCTATACCAATGCTGTAGTTACAGAAGAGAATATGGTGTATACAGAGCCGCGCGATTGGCTTTTGAATCCAAAACACTTTCTGGGTAATGCTTATGTGAAAAGCGGAGATTTTATTAGTGCGGAAAAAGTGTTCAGAAAAGACCTTTTGAATAATAATGAAAATGGCTGGGCATTGTATGGAATTTACCAATGCCTGCTGGCTCAGAAGAAAACAAAACAAGCCGCTGCAATGCTTGTGAGGTACAAAAAAGCTTTCGCACAGGCAGATATTAAATTGGAAGCAGCAGTTTGTTTTTAACAACCCGAGATGTCATCTTACCCCCAAGATGTCATCTTGGGGGTAAGATGACATCTCAAAATACCTTTCATTGGGTATATGCATAAGAACTCCAAATTATTAATTTCCGGTTTATGATAACTAAACCTCATTTTGTGAGACCTATTCTATCCATCCTTTTAACATTCTTTGTTTTACAGTCTTTTTCACAAACAAAAGAGTTTACCACAGGTATTCTTGGAAATGCCAATCCGCTGATTTCAATGGAAATGGTGAAAATCAACAACACCGATTTCCATACCTGGCATCAACCAAAGTTGATGGCTTTTAGCCCAGATGACTATACCATCTATTTTAGAAACCCTGCAACAAATACTATAAGTAGCTGGAATTTAATCTCCCTAAAAAGAAGCATGTATCTCCCTTCAAATATTGAATCTTATAAAGAAGGAAGAGAGGCATTGGCTGTATTTACTCCTTCCTCTGCTTTGCCATTCTACAAGAATTCAAAAAGTTACTGTTGGCTGGATGGGAACAACCGTATTGATGTAGATATCAATAAAAATTATGAAACAACGCTTACTTTTTCAGATACTTCAGGGAAAAATACAAGGAAATTCACTATCCCAAACTTCACTTCAGGAGTAATAGATTGGGCAAAAAAGAAAAGATACAGTCCTTCTGTAACCGGCGAATGCCTGATTGCCTATTTATCTGCTAAAAACAAACTGTTGTTTTCAGTCAATTATAATCTTTCGAATATAATCAGCAAATACAATTCATCTTTTATAATAAATCTGGAGGACGGACAAATAAGCCCCTTGCCCTGTTCTGGTAATGTAAAAGAAGAGCCTGGATTCCCTTCCCCTCATATTATTGCAGAATTAAGCAATAGTTGTCTGATAAGATATTATAATGAGGAAGGTGGTAAAAGAAATTATGAGGTCACTTCCCTTGTCAATCAATCCATGCTTGCCTCTGGCACGATGGATCCGGATGTGGTTGAAAGAATCGTTGCCTACGATTGGAAAAAGCAGCAAGTCATTAGCCTCCGATATAATAACCCATATGGCAAAAGGCCTCCTTCCAATAAAACCTATTGTCTTCAATGGTTATCTGCATCTGGCGATGTGATAGAGAGACTATGGATTGATTATGGAAAAGACTGCATTAACGATATGGAAGAAACCAGAATGGTAAACTATTATCCCCTTATAATAAGTCCTGGAGGCCGCTTTTTCGCCTTCTCCGGAGTATACAAACCAGGACTCATCGAGAACCATTATTATGGAATATGCTACGATTTACTTGCTGATGCAAAAGATGGCTTTATGAAAAGTTTGCACGAACCAAATTTAGGAAAGGCGGTTGTACCCGATAATTATTTGACAGCAGTTATCAACGCAAATTTAAAATAAGAGAGGTTGTTTTTTACAATGGGAGATGGCATCCTACCCCCCGGATGCCATCCTGGGTATAGGATGGCATCTCGGGTTGTAAAAAACAACCAACAAATTTATTGATGAAGGTTTTTATAATAGAAGGCGATTGCTTCTCCAAGCGACGAAACATGCAATTTCTCGTAGATATGCTTCACATGTGTATTCACTGTATTGAAACTTAAGAATAGTTTATCAGCCACCATCTTATAACTTAATCCATCCGCCAATAATTTCAACACTTCCGTTTCTCTTATGCTTAATGGATTATCAACTTTCTTTGGCTGGAAATAATCTAACACCTTCAATGCAATACCAGGGTTCATAACAGCTCCCCCATCATATACTTCCTGGATGGCTTGCAATATTCGCTGGGGAGAATCTTTTTTTAATATATAGCCACTGGCGCCATTCCTGATACATTCAAAAATCTTATCAGTATCATCAAATACTGTCTGCATCAAAACTTTTATATGCGGGAATTGCTGTTTAATCTCCTTTAAGCCGGTAATACCATCTTTCTCAGGCATATTTATATCCATCAGAACCACTTCAGGATAACAAGCTTCCATATCAGATTTCAAACGGGTACAATTGACGGCTTCGCCACAGAACTGCATTTCCGGACTCAGTTCCAGCAATGCTTTTAGACTATCCCTCCTTGGGTGATTGTCGTCATATATGAATACTCTGATCGGCATTTTTCAAAAGTAGTAAGTATTAGGTGAGCTCAGCATACCTAATTCTAGGTAATAGCATGCAAGGGGAAAACAGCCTTTATTATAGTCCCTTTACCCAAATCAGTCTCCAGAAGAAAGCTTCCGCTTAATTCCTTTGTCCGCTGCTCCATATTCTCCAATCCATTACCAACAGCCTTCTCCTTAGTAAAACCAACCCCATCATCCTCAATAATCATTACCAAATCTTTATTCTCTGTATAAAGCGATAATCCGGCCTTCTTTGCCTTGCTGTATTTGGCTATATTGTTCAGGGCTTCTTTTGCTATTAAGAGGATGTTTTTCCTGGCAGTGATACCGGTAATTACACTATCTGCATTTGGCATGATATTATAAGTAAATGCAATGTTTCCATCAGCCAACAGCCCTGAAGCATAATTCTTTATCTTGATTTCAAAAGAGGTATTACTGCTTCCTCCCGATTTCATACTCCATACAATATCATTCATATTCTCCATGATCTCCTTACTCTGGCTGCTGATCTTATTAACCATCTCTATCGTCTTATCCGGGTTAGTAGATAATGACTGCTCAGCGATGGTACCATATATCTGCAAACTACTTAAGGAAGCACCGATATCATCATGAAGGTCCTGGCTGATCTTCTGCCGTATTTTCGCAACAGCAATCTTTTGGTTTTGAAAATAGCGGTACACTAAAAATCCTATAACCAAAAAAGTGATGCCAATCATAGCCAGCATCAAACGGGTATTGGCCAATTCCTGCTTTCTTTCCGCTTCCTCCACCTGCAGACTAAGGATATGCTTTTCATTCTCCATACCTGCATTCAGAATGGTCTGTATCTGCTTGTTATTACCATCAATATTCGATTTTTCAATAGCTAATTTCAACTCCATTGCTTTTACCAATTCTGTGGACTGACCTTGTTTTCGATATATATCAATGGCCGTATTCAGAAACACCAAGGCATAAAACCGGTTGATATTAGGGTTTGTATGAAGTAATGAGAATCCACTATCAAGGCTCATGCTCATTTCCCTAGCCTGCTTTAATTGATAATGAGCTTGTGCCATACCACTATAACATATCAATGCTACATCAAGATCCAGTGCAGGAATAGCCACAACTACCCCCTTACTATAATTAGTTAGGGCACTATCGGCTTTGTTTATCGCCATATATACATCCCCTAAACTGGCATACCCAACCGCTATACCCCGTTCCCATTTTATTTCTGTTGCTTTTTGTAATGAAATATAATTGTGGAATAAGGCGCTATCATAGCGTCCAAGTTTAAGATAGGCTTCGCCCAGATTACCATGCAGGTGATGGGGCTTTGAAAGACTCAGATACTGTGGTGGGTTGGGTGGTTGTTTTGTATAAAGCAATCCTTTCTTATAAAATGCCACAGATCTGGCGGCACTATCGATATTCATATAGAATAAACCCAAAAAATTATAACTATCTGCCAGCAATATGCTATCCTTCAAAGCTTCTGCCATCAGCAAACCTCTGCGGCTTTCCTGAAGTCCGAGTTGTTGGAGATTGTTATAATAATAAACCTCTGCCTGACGGGTTAGCAAGAAATAATTATCCAGCGAATTAATCTTCAAAGGCAACAACTGATGAATTTCATTCAGCCACAATTGGGAGGAATCATATTGCTCAATATTCATGTATTCATCAGCAATAAAAAAACAGGTTTTGATGTATGCCTTTTTATCAGCTTTTTGAGAAGCTGCTTTCTGAATGGCAGAATCTATATGACGAAGGGTTGTTTCCTGAGAAAAACCATTCATACAAATAAAACATATTGAAAAAAGCAGTATTACCCTGTAGACCATGTAGGGAAGATAAGGAAAAAAATAGTTTTGGGAGAAGGATTAAGATTCATAGACTCTCGCTTGAGAATAAGTCACTATCAAATCAATAATAAACTATTTCCCTATACTCCATTTCGTATGTTTCATAAGAGCCCTTATCATAGTAATGTATACTAATAGCGGATTTAAAAATCCAATTATTATACTTATCGTACTCGTATGAAATCGTTCTCTTTTCTTCTACCACACCATTCACATTGTATTTTTCTTCAGAAATAACATTGCCAAATTTGTCATACTGCATTTTTAAAAGGTATTCTCTGGTTTTATCCGGGTGCTTACATTGTTCAGATATTGTATTTCCCTTTATATCGTAAACATAAGAAAATTGGTAATTAAAAGTCCCATCCCCGCCTGAAGAAATATCGCTCAAAACACGTCCCTTTGCATCCAATATATATTCAACAGACCCAACTAAATCAACAGGATTATATCTCAAATGTTTTACTAGCTGCTTTTTTGAATTATACTTGAATGAGTGTCTCATTATTAGTGAATCGCGACTATTATATTCCAGCCATTCAATCCGATTCCCTAATTTATCAAAAGTGTAGGTAGACTTTCCATCATAAACTCTCCCTGTAGTAAAACTGCTGTCCAATATTTTTACACCTCTTCTATCGTAGGTAGGAATAATAATGTTGTCTTTTAGCCCGTTTTCTTTATCAAAATAAGAATGCTCAAGCATAAATCCTTTTTCATTATAACTTGTAAAAGATTTTATCCCAAACCTGCGCTCTTCCCCTGGATCTTGAGAATAACTAATAAAGCTTACACTCTTTACTTTACCTTTCAATTTATCATCTTCAACATCAGTTTTTTGGGAATAGGCATTGGCAGAAGTATAAAATAGCAGTAAACTGATTATGAGTGATTTCATACAATAGCATTGGTGAAGAATACTGTAATTTACCCTACAATTGATAATTTTCCTTATTTTCTATTTCGATCATAATCCTGATGTATTTTCACCGCAGAGGCGCGGAGACGCAGAGAAAGCCTCCTGCGTCACTGCGTCTCCGCGGTAAAAAAAATGTAAGTTTGATAACCAAAAGCAAAATCGACACCGATAATAAATCATCTTACATGCTGCCATTCCGAAAACTCATTTTATTCCTGGTCTTCGCTGCATTGATTCATTCTTCCAATGCCCAGGTATACCGCCCCAATATCCTCTGGATTGTATGCGAAGACATATCACCTTTCATCGGCGCCTATGGAGCTACTGAATTGAAAACACCAAATATTGATCGGTTGGCTAAGGAAGGCATTCGATATACACATGCCTATTCCGTATCCGGCGTATGCGCCCCCAGCCGATCAGCTATCATTACAGGCATGTACCCTACCTCTATCGGCACCCAGCACATGCGCACTGCAGGAGATCCGAAGTACCAACCTGTTCCCTCCTACTCGGCCGTTATTCCTGACTATGTAAAATGCTTCCCGGAAATACTGAGACAATCGGGTGGTTACTATTGTACCAATAATTTCAAGCAAGACTATCAGTTCACTCCCCCTGTAACGGTATGGGATGAGAATGGACCTGCTGCATCTTACAGGAACAGAAGACCCGGACAACCCTTTTTTGCAGTATACAATCTGGCAATAACTCATGAATCGATGCTATTTCCAAGCAAGGATAGCCTGTTGGTTGACCCAGATAAATTAACAGTTCCACCTATTTATCCTGATACGAAAACAGTACGATCCGATATAGCCAGATTATATACCAATATCAAGCTAATGGATAAGCAGGTTGGAGAAATATTGGAACAATTAAAAAAGGATAGTCTATACGACAATACCATCATTTTCTTTTACAGCGATCATGGAGGGGCTTTACCATGGATGAAAAGAGAAGTATTGGAACGGGGTACTCATATTCCATTGATCATACGATTCCCATCCCGTTATAAATCGCAGGATACTGTTTCTAACAAACTTATTAGTACTATAGATTTTGCTCCAACAGTCTTAAACTTGGCTCGAATACCGCTTCCATCCTATTTACAGGGACAGCCCTTTATCAAGTTCAATAGCAATACCGCATATACGGACAGATCCTATGTATTTGCGGCCCGGGACAGGATGGATACTGAATATGACAGGGTGAGGATGGTGCGTGATTTACGATTCCGCTATTGCATCAACTACCAATTGGATAAACCCTATTATCAGGAAATAGAATTTCGTCGGGGAATCCCTATGATGGCGGAGATATTAAAATTAAAAGAAGAAGGAAAACTTGGATCCGTTCCAATGATGTGGTTCAATAAGAAACCAAAGGAAGAACTCTATGATGTAGAAAAAGACCCTTACGAGTTACAAAACCTGGCAAATCATCCACTCTACAAAGATAAATTACTGGAATTAAGAGGTGCATATGAAGAATGGATAACCGCCTACGGCGATAAAAGCGAGATGTCGGAGAAAGAAATGTTACAAAAGATGTGGAACAATCAAACCGCTGCACCAGCTACTGCAATTCCAACCGTTTACGTTACAAAGAAAGGTGTTCATATAGAATGCAGCACCAAGGGCGCTTCAATAGGGTATCGCATTGTGAATGCTGCAACTACAAACAAAACCCATATCATTCAATCCTGGGATTTCGGCTTCCAGAAAGGTTCCAATCAAAATGGGAAGTCTATACCTGCAGCACCTGTTTGGAATATTTACGAAAAAGGCAATTCCATTGCAGTAAACCCAGGAGATACGCTGAAGATAAATGCTATGCGAATCGGTTATACGCCAGCGGTGGTAGATGTGGTGGATGGGAAGGTAGTTGGTAAGGAGTAACACTTTTTTACCGCAGAGACGCGGAGACGCAGGGGTGTTAACCGGGAAGGCGGAGAGGATACTTACATCTAATGTTTCAAAGAGTTTACAACTATTCATACCCTCGCCGTCACCCCTCCGCCGCTGCGGAGGGGTGACGGAAACATTATTACTAATTGCAAATTTTCCTTCTTCACAATTTCCCTTTTTCAATTTCCGCAACTTTCTAACCGTCGCAGTGTCTACCGCACCTGAACTTTAATATTCAATCTGTTCGCATGGGACACTGCGATTCGGAGAGTAAAACATACATACTATACAGTTAATTGATTGCCTGTTATGAGACTTTTCTCCCTTTCTGCTACTTATCATAAATCAATATCTCTGTAAACCTCATTTTTGCCAGTTAAAATAACATATCTTCAATAATAACCCCCCACCCTGTAAATTCCCTGCCAGTCTCTCTCTTTTATTAACCGCCTTCTAACTAAATCTATTTGTTATGCAAAGAAGAAAATTCCTTTATGAATCTTCCCTAATTGCCATGAGTATTGGGGTATTCGGAAATATTAAATGGAACGGCAACTCCTATGTAGGTGAGGATCCAACAACTACAGATATCCTCGGTCCTTTTTATAGACCGGGGGCACCATTTAAGACAAACCTGGTGCAAAAAGGTACAAAAGGACAATTATTGAATTTCCATGGAACTGTTTTTGCTAAAGATGGTAAAACACCAGCCGGCAATACCCTGGTAGAAATCTGGCATTGTAATGAAAATGGAGTTTATGATAATACTTCAGATGAGTATATCTACAGGGCATCCTTTAAAACCGGTGCTGATGGAAAATATCATTTCAATACCATATTGCCGATACCATATAGCACAGGAAATGACAATTTCCGACCTGCCCATATCCACATGCGGGTATCGGGTAACTCGCAACAGGATCTGGTAACGCAGGTATATTTTAAAGGAGATGAGCATATCGCTAAGGATGATAGTGCCAATAATCCCAAATCCATAAACCGCATCCTTGAAATAAAAACAGGGAAAGATAATTCCAAAGTAGTGCAATTCGATGTAGTACTGGCTAACGAATATGTTTTGGAATCTGCTGCTTTTAAAAAAATAAGTGGCCTTTACCAGATGAATGATAAGACAATGGCTGAATTCTACCGCCAGGGCGACCAGCTATTCGCGAAAATGAATGGTCAGATAGTAGAAGCCATGGACTACAAGGGTAATAATACTTTTGTTGGCGGACTTGGCTTTGTAAAAACCGTATTTGACTTTAGCAATTCCGAAGAAATAAAAGTGAAATTGATTTTTGTGGCCGGGCCGGATAAAGAAGAAGTGGTAGAAGGAAAGAAATTGTTGAAATATCCGGGGTAGTTGCAAGATAAAAAGTCAAAAGTAAAAAGTCAAAAGTCAAAAGTTAGTTTCTGCTCCACAACATGTTCAGTATTGAATGAAGTGAATGTTACACTTCAAACATTTTGACTTTTTACTTTTGACTTTTAACTTTTGCCTTTTGTCTTATTACTCAGCTTCAACTGTCGCAGTGTCACCTTCGGGAGACACTGTGATTAAGAGTCTAGAACAAGCTTTGAAACTCATTGGCAAACTCAACTAATAAATTACGAGTACCCTCTTCAACAACCCCATCTCCATCAACCTTCCCCTTCACCCCTTGTATAAGCAAACAGGTTTTCTCATCAAGTCTGGCAGATAAAGTCCTGAAAAGTAATTGTAATTCTTCATGTCCTTTTTGTCCATGGGCGGAAGCCGTAATTAATCCAACAGGCTTATCGGTAAATATGGTTGTAGATACACACCATTCGATCGCATTCTTCAATCCACTGGGGATACTGAAAACGTATTCAGGAGTACAAACAATTACGGCTTTTGATTTCTCAATAGCCTCTCTGAAACGCAATACTGAATCTGGAGTGTTAGCGATAGATAGTTCAGGATCGAAATGTGGAAGGGATTTGAGGGATAAATGTATAAATTCCCATTTATCTCTACCCAATGATTCTAAATATTCGAGTATCCGTTTATTAGCAGATTGACTACTGGCACTTCCATTAATGACTACTATCTGGTGCAAGGGAAAGAAAATTTAATGTAAAATATGGTGATTACCGGGAAGACGGGAAGGATTTTTTCCACCATCGCAGTGTCTCCCGCACTTGAACTATTACATACACGCTGCTCGAAATGGACACTGCGATTCGGAGAGAAGAACATCCATTATATACAGATAAATGAATTCGATTTATTTCGCAGTGTCCCCTGATGACTTTCCGATATTTTAACTCCAAATGCGGGAGACACTGCGACGATGAAGTTACTTTTAGGAGACCCCTGCTTTCGCAGGGGTGACGGTAAGAGTTTAATTAAGTCTATGCTCTCAAAAATCAATAAAAGTCCTTTCCGCCTTCCCGGTAATCTCCCCGCGTCTCCGCGTCTCTGCGGTAAAAAAACCTTAACTTGAACTTACAAGCTAAAAAAATGAAACTACCCCTCTTCGCCATATTCCTTCTCTTCCAATTTACTACCCACGCCCAAACAAAACCCATCTCCATCATATTCGATACCGACATGGGGCCAGATTACGATGATATTGGCGCCATCGCCATACTCCATGCAATGGCCGATAAAGGCGAATGCAAGATTCTCGCTACCATTGCCAGTAACAAATCAAAATATATCGCTGCCACATTAGATGTGATGAATACCTATTTCAAAAGGCCCGACATACCCATTGGAGTAGTTAGAGGTGAAGCCGTTGATCTGGTTGCCTGGCAGAAATGGGACTCCCTTCTTGTGGCAGATTATCCTCACGATATGAAAGATAATGAGCAAGCGGAGGATGCTCTGAAACTCTACCGAAAAATTCTAGCCTCTCAACCAGACAAGAGTGTTACTATAGTTACTGTTGGATTTCTCACTAATATGGCTAATCTACTGGAATCAAAACCCGATGAATACTCGAAGCTTTCAGGCAGGGATTTGATAATAAAGAAAGTGAAGAATCTGGTTTGTATGGCAGCCTGTTTCAATAATGAAATGGGAACTTTCAAGAATTCAACGTAGTGAAAAGATACTATCGCTTCCAAGAAAGTGTTTGACGAATGGCCAACTTCCGTCCTATTCAGTGGTTTTGAAATTGGTGTGAAAATCTACACCGGTTTACCTGTAGCTAATAGCAGCCTCAACCACTCTCCTGTTAAAGATGTCTTCAAACGCAGCATACCTCTCGATCCCAACGATCGCAATGGACGCAACAGCTGGGATGAAACAGCAGTATTAGTGGCAGTAAGAGGTTATCAAAAATATTTCACAATTGTAAAAGGAAAGATCATAAGCAATATTGATGGCAGCAATGGCTGGGATGCAAATGGAAAAAGAGATAGTTACCTTGTACAAAAAATGCCGATACCGGAAATGGAAGCTAAAATGATGGCTGGAGGCTGAATGCTGGAGGCTTGATGCTTGATGCTTTTTGCCTAAGGCTTAAGGCCTAGGGCCTAAGGCTTTGTTCAGAGGGCTGAACGTAAATCAGCTTTCAAAGAATGACTTTGGTAATTCACAAAAATATATTGTACATGCTACGCTTTTGGCCTTAGGCTTTAGTCCTTAAGCCTTGAGCCTTGGGCCTTAGGCAAGATTAAAAAGCAATCACACAGAATATATTTAAGCTGGACAGGAAATTATCAGAAATGAAATATTGTTTAACCGATTACTTTCAATATTGTCAATACTATTCATTCCATTAATTCAATCCTGCTCCCCTTCTGGCAAATTAAACTGTAATTCCATTTTAAAAGAGACAACAAAGGATTCCGCATCTTCGAATTATGTGGAATTGCTGGATGGCTATTTTCAATCAATAGACCTAATGCCTCTTTTATAATGATCGATAACGACCGATACGACAGTATTTCAGAAATATTAGGGTATTACGAAAATGGGGCAAGCTAACCATTTTGATTCATGGAAAAATAAGCATTTACAAAAGCTCGAAAAAAATAAGCAATACCAACCTCAACAGTATGGACTTTTTGATAGAATCCTGTACATTTTACCTTGTCAAATGAAGCCTCCCCTATCCCTATTACAAAGTGAACTTGCTTTTCCAATGGGTACATGTAAAACCCCTATGATATTCTTTAGATTCAGTTATTAATTCATTTCTAAATAAAGTCTTGTCGGCATATAATAATTGCCACTAACCCATCGGGTAAGAATATTATGCAATTAACATTATTTTAGAACCGTGTTTTGTAAATTCATTAAAACCTTTCTAACATGAGAAAACACTACCTACTCTTATTATTTCTTTCAGGTTCTTTTTGCATCTCCCTTTCAAGTACAGCACAAAAGAAGGAGACCCCTCTCCGAATCGTTTTACAGGCAAATGAAAACACATTTTTCAAAGATTATCCGTTAGATACCCTTGTAGCTCATCTCAACCTAATGAATGAACTTCCGGGAGTGGAATATAGCAATGCTTCTGAAAGACAAACAGGTAAAAATGAAAATGAAATATGGATTAATCTTCGCTTGGTGGAGAGCCGTACCAGCCAGAAATCTGTAACTACAAAAGAAAAGATAGAAACCACACCAACAATGCGGGCTATTACAGACGCGGGAGGACAAACGAGATATGAAATCGTTAATGTTGGGACTCGTATTGAGAATCAGGTCATAGAAAGCAATCCAAATATATCCAGCTATTTACTTAGCCTAACTGCCTATCAGCCCGAAACAAATAAGAAACTACGACACAGGCAATGGTCTGTAAAAGGTGATGAGGATACTGAACTGGCCCTCATAATTAAATTGATCAAGGATATTCAGTTGTTTACGGAGGCTAAGTTTAGGAAGTAGGCTGGAGAGCTTGATGCTTGATGCTGGATGCTTTTTGCCTAAGGCTTAAGGCCCAGGGCCTAAAGCTTAACTTGGAGGGCTGAACGGAAATCAGGTTTCAACGAATGACTTTCGTAATTCACAAAAATTTATGGTAGCCTAATAAATAAAGCCTTAGGCCCTAGGCCTTAAACCTTAGGCAAAAAATCATCTAGTTTCTAGCTCCTCGTCCCTCTCTCCAAACGATCATTTATCGACTTACCTAAGCCAACATCCGGAAAACGTTCCGCTATTATCAGATCCAGATCCAAAAAATCTAAGCGATGCAAAGCGGAATATAAATGAGAAGCGGCTTCCTGCAAATTACCTGATGAAGAAAGTATCTCTTTATTTATGATAGAAGGGTATGAATATTTTTCAGTAAACAATAATAGACCGATTCTCTTGTCCAAATTCTCCTCAATAATTTCTAATACATCTTCAGTAAGAACAAGCTTTGTTTTCGGAGCATAATGTCGCGACAGCATTCCTGGGGCTTGAGGGGTAGTATCGTTTTTTGTAAACATTCTCACTTTCCCAATCACTTTCTCAATTTCCTCAATAGCTATAGAACCATGACGGTAAAGCAATGCCTGATTATCTTCAAATCCAATAATGGTGGACTCAATTCCGCTTTTACAGATACCTCCATTTAAGATGAGGGGTAACTGGTCTTTGAAATACATTTGGACGTGTTCTGCACTGGTTGGACTAATCGATGCAAAAGGATTGGCACTGGGTGCAGCCAGCGGGAAATCGAGCATCTCCAACAAAGACAAGGTTACTGGATGATTAGGAATCCTGATGCCAACAGTGGGTTTACCTGCAGAAACTATATCTGGTATTACCGGCTTCTTTTTTAATACTACTGTTAATGGGCCAGGGGAAAATACCTCAAAAAGTTTATACGCTTTAAGAGGTATTTCCGTGGCCACATTCTCCAAAAAATCAATACCATTAACATGTACAATCAAAGGATTGTACAAAGGGCGTTTCTTCAGTTCAAAAATTTTCCTGATTGCCCTTTCACTATAAGCATTCCCTGCTAACCCATAAACAGTTTCAGTAGGGATACCGATAACTTCATCATTCGTCAATAATTCAACCGCCTTACTAAGCATATAACCTCTTGATTACATCTTTTAAGAAATTACTTTGACAAAAGGATTTCGCTTTGGATATTGATCTTAGTGCCTCCATTCTCAATATACTTCCTGATCTCAAACAAATCGCGTTGCAGCTGCTTAATCTTCGCTTCCCGGAATTTGTTATCCTCTTCGTTATTAGTATTATTTATTTTCCCTTCATGGTATTTGATCTTAACATGCACCATCTGGGTTATTATATCTAAAGCATCTTTCGGATTGAATTTTCCTTGTATCAGTGTCATAGTTGTAGTTTTTATTGTCCCTGGCCTAATGAATACCCCTGTTTGCCATCAAAAGAATATAAGTTCTCAGTTTTGATTGTATCAATATTCTCCCGCTCAGCAGAAGAAAGCAGACCTATGATATCCGATTTACTGATCTTGTATTCCTCGGAAGGCTTGAAGCGACAACGCCAATGGTCGGTACAAAATGTTTCAGGGAAACCATCGGGATAAACTTTAATCCCACGGTTTGTTATCATGGACAGCTTCAATCCATCACTCTCCATCTTCTTCAGCATAGAAGCCAATTCTGTTGGACTGGTTCCATTCCAGTGAACGAACACATCTACACCCACCAGCTTTTTATCGGCCAATGCTTTTCGCTTGTATTTGGGAAGGTTAAGGACTGTATCTTTTGCATAAGTCACCGCCTTCAGGGTGCTGGGTTTCTTTCCTAAGTTGGCGATAACCGCATCGGCAAATTCATTAGTGCCTACTTTTTTCTTACTTACATGCTCTTTAAAGATATCATAAGTGTGTATCCCTTCTTCTATAGTTGTAAGCCAGGCATTCTGGATAGTTTCTGCAACTTCTGTCTGACCAATATGAGTGAGCATCATAATGGCTCCCTGCAGCAAGCCTGAGGGGTTAGCAGCATTCTGTCCGGCTCTACGTGGTGCAGAACCATGGATCGCTTCAAACATGGCACATTCTTCACCAATATTGGCGGAACCAGCAAGTCCAACAGAGCCGGTTATCTGAGCAGCCACATCAGACAATACATCACCATATAAGTTTGGCATCACAATCACATCAAAAGCTTCCGGAGTGTCAGCCATCTTCGCTGCTCCTATATCGATGATCCAATGTTCATTCTCTATCTGAGGATATTCTTTGGCAATCTCATCGAATACCTGATGGAACAATCCATCAGTCTGTTTCATGATATTGTCTTTTGTAAAGCAGGTTACTTTTTTACGATTGAACTGTTTGGCATATTCAAATGCATAACGAACAATCTTCTCGCAGCCCGGGCGACTGATCAGCTTCAGGCATTGAACCACTTCATCCGTTTGCTGATGTTCAATACCCGCATACAGGTCTTCTTCATTTTCGCGGATGATCACGATATCCATTACAGGATGCTTGGTCTTTACAAAAGGATGAAGACTCATACAAGGTCTTACATTGGAGTAAAGACCGAGGAATTTACGGGTAGTAACATTGAGGCTCTTATAGCCGCCCCCTTGCGGAGTAGTTATAGGAGCCTTAAGGAATACTTTGTTTCGGCGAATCACATCCCATGATTCTTTCGCAATTCCGGATGTATTACCCGCCAGGTACACTTTCTCTCCCACTTCAATCTCTTCGATTTCAATTTTAGCACCGGCTGCGAATAGAATCTTGAGGGTGGCATCCATAATTTCAGGTCCTATACCATCTCCTTTTGCAACTGTAATTTTTGTCATGTGTATTTGTTTTACATCGCAAAAATGCGTCATTAAATACATAAGTTTTCATTTATATTTGCAATGATATACATAAGCATTATTTATGAATTATACCATCAGCCAGCTACGCACCTTCCTCAAAATCACTCAGACCCAAAGTATTACCAAGGCATCTGAGGAATTACATCTTTCTCAACCAGCGGTTTCCATACAGCTGAAGAATCTGCAGGATCAGTTCCCGATTCCATTGACAGAAGTGGTGGGAAGGAAAATTTTTATCACTGACTTTGGTAAGGAAATAGCGGTAGCCGCTGAAAACATCCTTAACCAGGTACATGCCATCAATTACAAGACACTGGCCTATAATGGAAAACTGGCAGGACGGTTAAAGATATCCATCGTATCAACCGGGAAATATGTAATGCCCTATTTCCTGAATGGTTTCTTAAAGCAACATGAGGGGGTTGAACTGTTGTTGGATGTAACAAATAAAGTGAAAGTGGTGGAGAGTCTGGAAAAAAATGAAGTCGACTTTTCACTGGTGTCGGTACTACCAGATCATCTGCAGATAGAGAAAACGGAACTGATGCAAAACAAACTCTATGTTGTGAGTGATAATAAACAAGCATTCAAAAACAAGCTATACGATAAAAGCATTTTCGAGAAGATACCATTAATCTATCGGGAACCTGGTTCAGGAACGCGTCAAACCATGGAACGATATATCCAGAAAAACAATCTGCCAGTAAGAAAGAAAATGGAATTGACAACCAATGAAGCGGTAAAGCAGGCGGTGATTGCCGGATTAGGTTGCTCCATCATGCCCCTGATTGGATTAAAGAATGAATTACAGAATGGCGAGTTACAGATAATCCCGGTAAAAGGCTTCCCTATAAAATCTGTCTGGAACCTGATATGGTTAAAGGGCAAGAACCACTCTCCTGTTGCACAGGCTTTTTTGAACTATGTTAAGAAGGAAAAGGGAAATATAATAAAGGAGAAGTTTGATTGGTTTGAGGAATACTAGGTTAGTAAGGTTCAATAAGTTCAATAGGTTCCAGAGGTTCCAGAGGTTCTTAAGTGTAGCAGACTAATTAATAGTTAGGTTTCTGTGTTAGGTTTAAGGTTTAAGGTTTTAAGTTTAAGGTTTATAAAGTTTGATTTCAAAATTAATAGCTTGCATATAGATTTGAAGTAATTGTTAACCGCAGAGACGCGGAGGCGCAGAGGAATACCACCGCGTCTCTGCGTCTCTGCGGTAAAAAAAACTGGGATTTATGAGATTATTATTTTAATCTGACCCTTACTAAATAGATTTAATGGATTATCTGGGAAGGGAAACTCATTATTGCGGATATTGTATTCTCCTTTTTTCTCCTTTTCCTCCTTTGACCTCTTAGCGCTGTATTCATCTCGCAGCAATTCTTTGCGCCTTTACACGAAAAAAATATACCACCCCACAAAAATTGTAAAATTAGTTAGTGACTTAGGCCTGGAAACCTTTTGAACTCTTGAACTTCTTGAACTAATAACATTTTCAAGCCTTCGAATAAAAAACTTGAATTCAATGTTACAACCCCCACTCCGGTGTTTACTAATCGGTATAACAGTAAGGCTCTGATAATCATCCGGATGAAAACCAACCCCTTACAAGGCAGTATAATTCTAAAAAAACCAAAAAAACATGCGCAAACAGTTAGTAGCAGTAGCAATCGTAGTAATCAGCCTC
>JBGAQE010000069.1:0-19071 GCA_044220885.1 Chitinophagaceae bacterium | reverse complement strand
AGTTAAAAGCAGGTTAAAGGGATGAGCGGCGACCATTAAATAATTCAGGAAAACCTTTGGATAACTGGAAACGGCTCTTTTTTAAAGCGCCGGTTACCTTGCTGCCATATGAAATTCATTCACCATTAAAGTTTCCCTTTTTATGAGATACAGCCAGCTTTTATGCTTATTCTTTGCCACCACTATATTAATCAGTTGTTCAAAAAAGAGTGCTGCCCCACCACCTCCTCCACCAGCAGATAATGATGCTGTTGGTTTATCTACTGGTAGCTTATCACGCATTATTACTATAGATTATAGTGCTACCAAATACAAATACTTATGGATTGGCCAAGGGGAGAATTATGTAAGTCGTACTGATATCGACAAGACCTACAGCTTTACACAATTGGCGTCTGAAAAGGATTGCAAATGGAAGGTGCAACAAGCCAGTTCTGCTGTAGCTGCTGCAGGTTCAGGCTCAGGGACTATTGCTACCATGGACAAACAGGAAGTTATTTTCCGTTCTGCAAAAAATGATGTTCAATACTGGGGTGTTTCAAAAGGAGGGGATGTTGGCGGACATGAAGAGTGGAGACTTTCGAATTTCAGATTTGATTCAAAACCTTCTCCAGTACCCGATTATTTACGCTTCATACTCCATAAACAACCTGATCAAAATGGAGTTCATGCCTACACGATAGAAAGCAAATATAAACCTGGGTGGTACCTCATGAATACGGGTCATACAATTATGACTATAGGAGTTGGGATTTTTGAAGCTACTTCATCAAACCCACCCGCTGTATTTGAATTTCATTAATTGATCATTTTTCCTACACTTTCAAACCAGTTATATGAAGAAATATTATTGGCAGCTATTGCTATGCCTGGCCCTGATCCCTACCCAACTATTTTCTCAGGCCGTAGGTATCGGTACTAATACTCCGCATGCGAGTGCGCAGTTGGATGTGACAAGTACCTCGAAAGGAGTGCTTTTCCCAAGAATGACTTTAGCTCAAAGAAATGCTATTGTCTCCCCTACTGCTGGTTTGATGATCTATCAAACTGATAATACGCCAGGGTTTTATTTTTTTGATGGCACATTGTGGCTTGGGGTCAATTCTGGAGGTGCAAATCTATGGTCGTTAAATGGCACTTCTATATATAACACAAATGGTCAAAGTGTAGGTATAGGAACCAATAACCCAATAGCACGTCTTGAAGTAGTTGGAAGCTTGCTTCTTTCACAAGGAAGTCCACTTGTATTGAGAGATGATGCCATTGGAAACACTAATAGAATTCGATTGCAGAATGTTACAGCCACTTCTGAATTCACTATTAATCATCTGGGTGGACCATCAGATTTATTATTGATTGAGAGTCCGGCACACACTATTGACTGGGTAATGGCAGCCAATGGCAGAATTGGTATAGGTACAACAGTACCTGCAGCAAAATTTCATGTATTGGGTTCAGGTGAAGTATTGCGGGTAGATGGAACAGATCCTCAAATTGGATTAGCACAAGCTGGTGTATTAAAAGGTGTATTGAGATTGGGAGGTAATGATATCGTTATTGGCAGCCCTGCATCAAATGATACAGGCAGAGTGGTGTTTAGAATAAATGGAGGAGATAGAATGATGTTACACCCCGACGGAAGAGTCAGCATTGGAACAGCATTCCCTGCAACCGGCTATTCTTTAAGTGTAAATGGAAAAATAATCAGCAGTGAAGTAAAAGTACAATTACAGGCGAACTGGCCAGATTATGTGTTCGACAAATCATATACCAGGCCCTCTTTGTCACAACTGGAAACATTTGTTACCTCCAATAAACATCTGCCTGGTATTCCTTCCGCTTTAGAAGTAAAAAAAGAAGGAATAGAACTAGGTGAAATGAACCGGAAACTATTAGAAAAAGTGGAAGAACTGACTTTATATATGATTGAAATGAACAAACGAATTGATTCTCTTGAAAAGGAAAACAAGCAACTAAGAAGCTCAAGTGAAAAATAAGTTTGAAAAAAGTAAACCATGAAACAACGTCTTCATTTATATTATATAACTGCTATTATTTTCTGCTGTTGCACACAGTCCATTAAAGCACAGAAAGAACTTGAAATAAAATTGGCAGGTTTGAAAAAGCTCAGTGCCATCAGCTCTACCATTGATAAATACTTCGAATCAAAAAAAAATGCAGCTAATGGAACCCTGACTAAACAGGATGAAAAAGAACTGAAACATTGGAAACGCTGGGAATATTTCATGTCATCCAGATTAGATGAAAACGGGGAAATTGTAAATGTATCAGAAAAAATTTTTAACCTGACGCAACAATACAGAATTCAACAAACTGATCAACCTGATCTCGCCTACGGTAATTGGAGTTTTATTGGTCCCAATTCAACTGGTGCTGGCATAGGAAGGGTGAACAGGATTGAATTCCATCCAACCGATCCTAATATAGTTTATATTGGAACAGCGCGTGGTGGACTATGGAAATCAATAAACGGTGGATTGACATGGCAATGTATAACGCCTTTCTTATCCAGCTTAGGAATATCAGGTATAGTAATAGACAATATTAATCCTAATATCATATACATATTAACAGGAGAAGGGGATGCTAATGCTGGTGGGTTTACTGAAAACTATGGGTATATAAGTTGGTCTATCGGGGTATTGAAATCTGTAGATGGTGGGCTGAACTGGAATAAAGTAGGAGAATTTCCGGGTGTAAGTAATTTCTTTTATACTGGTTACAAACTGATACAAGATCCTAATAATTCAGCGATTTTATTTGCTGCTACCAGTCGTGGGCTATTCAAAACTGGCAATGGTGGATTAAGCTGGATTCAGGTAAATTCGCTAAAGTGTTTCGACGTAGAATTCAAACCTGGTAGTTCAACGGTTGTTTATGCATCTGTTTTAAGTTTTACAACTCCATTTATTTATTCAACTCAGTCAGGAGATGCCGATACCTGGCTAACCTCAAATCTTCCCGACTTATATTTTGACCATGGTCGTTCTGCTATTGCAGTGTCACCAGCATCCCCAGCTGTGGTTTATTTGCTGACAAGCAGCAGAACCTTAGACAACTATCATGCAGTATACAGATCCACCAATAATGGGGTCAACTTTACATTAATGCATTCAACTCCTGATCTGTTAATTAGTGACCCAACTGATCCTGGAAAGGGGCAGGCTATTTATGATCTGGCACTGGCTGTTTCACCTACCAATAGTAACGATTTGGTGGTTGGAGGCATTAATAGTTGGCGCTCTACTAATGGTGGCGTAAGTTTTATTAAGAGTACGGTTCATGGAACCTCCACCCTTCCGCCTCCCCTCAGTAATTATGTACATGCCGATTGTCACGATCTGGCATACAACCCGCTGGATGGCGCCCTGTATAATGCCAATGATGGAGGGGTATGGAAAAGTACATCAGGGGGTTTTTCGTGGTTTGACCTGAACGATGGATTAGGGATTACACAATTCTATCACGGAGTAGGAACAGACGCACTCCCCAATATGGTATTAGGCGGAACGCAGGATAATGGCACCAAACTAAGAACCAGCGCTGGCGGCTCAACATTTACCCATATTATAGGTGCAGACGGATTTGATGCCATTTTAAATTACAATGATCCCACCATTGGCTTTGCAGATGCCAACCGTAAAATATACCGTCTGACTGGATTGGGTACCACCAATACCACAGATTCTGTTTTTGACAGCCCTAGTTTCTTTCCGGTCCTGGCAATGAATCCAACCGTCCCAACAACCATCTATGCCGGAGCCTATTATTCTTGTACGAACTGTCCGAGTATAAACAGATCCACGAATAATGGAACCACCTGGACTAATATTCAAGGAGTCGCTTCCAACTGGGCGATAGCCACTTGTCCTTCCCTCTCCTCCAGATTATACGCTGCCGGATTTGTTAGAACAGGTATTGATGCTTCCGGTAATGAAATAAAAGATGGCAGGATGCAAAGAAGTGATAATGGGGGGACCACCTGGATAGATTTAACAAACAATCCAGGCTTTGCGAGTCAGGCAAGCATAAACGGGTTAACAATCACGGATATTGGTGTTGAGGAAACCAATTCTTCTCATGTCTGGGTCAGTTTGGGTGGCTGGCGTTTTGGTGAAAAGATATATTACTCCGCAGACGGGGGCCTTACCTGGGTCAATCGCTCAGGATCATTACCCAATATCCCCATAAACTGTATCGCCTCAGATAATGCAAACAATATCTATATAGGCACCGATATCGGGGTATTTTACAGAGGAGCAGCTTCCACCGACTGGACTCCCTTCTATAACGGTTTACCACAGGTACCTATAACCGACCTTATCATCAATGCTACAGCTGGTACCATAAAAGCGGTTACTTATGGCAGAGGTGTTTGGCAAAGTCTTGTCCATTCACCATGTATCCCTTCATTGATACTAAGCGGAAGCATTGCAGGCAACCAATTCTTTGAAGCATCCGGCGATATCAGTTCCACATCCGTTTTAACCGGAGGAGAAGGGACTAAGATTGGCATGAAAGCTACCAACTTTGTTCTATTAAACGTTGGATTTACAGCTTCAACTCAACAAGAATTCAAAGCATACATTGGGGCTTGCGGTAATGGCGGTGTCCCTTTCAATATACTAACCGACTCCAGTTCTCAAATGGAAATATCCTCTATAGCCCCTCCGGCTAATGGCATGAAATTTCCTTATGGCAACCTAACCACCATTGAAAACCTTGGACAAACCCTAAATGTTTCCATCAGAACGGCTAGAGAAGGAAATCAACAATTGTTGTTTACTGATTCAAAAGGAACCATCATACGAAAACAAAACGATTTGAATATTAGCTTAGGTGAAAGAACACTCGAAATGGAAATAGGAAAAAACACTCCCGGAACTTATTACCTCTTCCTTTTCCAAGACAATACGATGATCCACTTCCAGGAAGTAATAGTAAAGTAATTCGATTTGTAAAAAGGAAAAACATCCGATACCAGCTATCCAAAAGGGAAACCCGATTTATCAGGTTTCCCTTTGCAAACTTTATAGGATGCAATCAAATCATAAGTAAATCGTAATTTAATCATCAAAACAATGGCTTGAGCTTTGTTGGAAAATACAAGACCTATATAACAATTGGATACTGCTTGCTGTTTCTTGGCATTATTCATCTGAATACCTATGCCCAAATCCCAGGTTACACTCTTCGCCATATCGGCGGACAAAACGGTCTCCCCTCCTCTGAAATCACAGTTATTCGGCAAGACCATAAAGGCTTTGTTTGGATTGGCACCAATTCAGGATTAAGCCGCTATGATGGTTATAGCTTTGAAAATTTCCAATATTATAATCAACAACGACTCGGGACCATTAATAGTATCAGGGAGTTAGTCGATAAAACTATCTGGATATGTACAGAAACAGGATTATTCATTTACAGAAAAAATGAACTTGTTCAACTTAAATGCGATGAAAATGCCATCGCTCCGTTTTATGATATAATAGAAAAAACAGGCGGGGGCATTTATGTATCTGGTGCAAAAGGACTCTACGATATTCCTAAACATGTATTACCTGAAATTATTGATGCAAAGAATATCTCTCTAAATAAATTTCTACATCCCGTATGGTCAAATAAAAAAACCGGTAATGAAACTATCATTGAAAAATTAGCTATCAATAGTTCAGACGTACTTGGCATTGGAACACATACTGAAACATATATCCTTGAGAAAAATCGGTTGACTAAGGTTTGGAATGCGGAAGAAAGCTCAGATTTTATTACATCGGTACATATAACTGATCAATCGGTTTTTAGTTTTACAAGTACCCGAATCGGTTTAAAGCGATATGAAAAAGGAATTGTTCAAGACCTGAGTTACCCTAATGTACCAGAACTTTTTGGAGGTTATGATTATTCAGAACAAGGAGAATCACTTGTAATATATAGTGCCGCCAACCTCTTTTCCTATAATCCAACAAAGAAATCTATTCAGAAAACCATAAATATATCTCCGCTCAATATCAAATGGTGTACTTCAATGCTGGTAGATAACGAAGGCAACTATTGGTTGGGCTCACATGAAGGCATCTATTTCCTTAAGGAAAATCATTTCAACTTATTAGAAGGAAGCACTTTCCAGAAAGTACAGGAAACTTATAGCCTATTAAATAGATCGGATGGAACCATGCTTGCTGGTACCAATCGCGGCCATTTATGGCAACTGACAGATAGCACAGCAAAAATTGCTTTTAAAGAAGATCCGTTCTTCACTCGTGCTGACATACATTCATTATGGGAAGATGAAAAGCACTGGCTCTGGTTAGGTTCCGGTTATCAGGGACTCGGTGTTATAAGAAATAACAAACTCAGCCTATTTAAGGAAGAAGATGGATTAGCCGATAATTCCATCTTAAGCCTGTTTAGTGATTTAAAGAAAACTCTTTGGACAATTGGAGATAATGGAATTACAAAAATTGAAACAGACGCTTCAGATAATATTCATTTCCAAAAATACAACTACACCTTACCCAATAATGCTGAATACAAACTTTACAGCATGATTGAAGGTCCTGATGGGAATTACTGGCTGGCAGGTATGCCCGGCATATTATATTTCGATGGACATAAAATAATTCCTGCTATTATCGATCCTAGGCTTCCAAAAGAATTCACAGCAAGCAAAATGATCAAAGACAAAAAGGGGAATGTATGGATTGCCACATTCGATTACGGCTTATTACTATGTTATTTCGATAAGCAACATCAACTGAAGCTGCGTAAGATATTTGATGAAACAGATGGTCTGTTCACCAATACGGTCACAAGTCTTGAAACAGATAACAGTGACAATTTATGGCTAGGAGGATACAAAGGCATTAGTTGCATCAGATTTACAGAAGATGGAAATTTCCAGATAAGGAATTTCGATGCAAAAGACGGCTTCCTCCCAAACAACTATCACACACTTACTTTATATAAAGACCGCAAAGGAACTATCTGGACAGCGAGTTCAGCAGGTATAGGGCATTTCAATCCTGAACAATTACTCGCTAATCCACCAAAAACTACTGTATACATTACTAAAATAGAACTCTTAAACCACGATTCTACCTTATCCCTTTTCACATCCGGCTCCCAATCTCAGAAAAAAGATTCAATCGAATTACAACTACCCTATTCCTATAATTCATTGGCCATACATTTTTCAGGAGTTCACTTCTCAAATCCTGGCTCATTACGATATTACTATCGTCTAAATGAAGAGGACAGCATTTGGAAAGAAGTTAAAGGCGGAAATTCCATAACATTCCAACAATTAGCGGCTGGCAAATACACATTACTATTAAAAGCAACTATCGGAGGAAATATTCCAAGTGCTATCACCTATTTCCGATTTCAGATATTGCCTCCTTTCTGGCAAACCACCTGGTTTATTGCCCTATTACTTGCCGCTATCGTAGCCGTCATTTTATTTATTATAAAAAGAAGGGATAAGATAATCCGGCAGCGAGAAGCCCAAAAGACAGAAATACAGAAACTGAAAGCCATTAGCTATCAATACCAACTGGAAATAGAACAGGTGATCGGCTATTTCGCTTCTTCTATAAATGAACAACCTACTATTGACCAGATGCTTTGGGATGTGGCCAAAAACTGTATCGCTAAACTTGGTTTCGAAGATTGTGTGATCTACCTGAAAGATGAAAAGAAAAACAAGCTGATACAAAAAGCTGCCTGGGGACCGAAGACCACTGAAGAAGACAGAATCATAAATCCCATCGAAATTGAATTAGGTACAGGAATAGTTGGGTCCGTAGCTCAAACCGGAAAAGCCACTATTATCAACGATACGGCATCAGACAACAGATATATTGTTGATGACGCCATACGATCATCTGAAATAACAGTACCAATACTCGACAACGGTAAAGTCATCGGTATTATAGACAGTGAACATCATGAAAAAAACTTCTATACCGAAAGACATTTACAGATACTGACTACTATCGCCTCTCTTTGTGCCGATAAGATGGATAAGATGAAAGCAGAACAGCAAACCCGTGAAAAAGAATTGGAATTAGTTACACTCAACCGCGACCTGGCTACTTCCCAATTAACAGCTCTTCGGGCACAGATGAACCCGCATTTCATTTTCAATGCATTGAATAGTGTACAACAGTTCATTCTAAAGGGTGATGTTGACCAGGCAAACAGATATCTTTCTAAGTTCTCCCGCTTGCAAAGGGAAGTACTCAATAACAGCGACCAGAATTTCATTTCTCTTGATAAGGAAATAGAAATCCTGAAACTATACCTTGAATTGGAGCAACTGCGATTCAATGAAAACTTCGACTATTCTATATTGCTGGAAGACGATATAGATCCGGATGAATTGAAAATTCCTCCAATGATCTTACAGCCTTTTATTGAAAATGCCATTTGGCATGGATTGATGCCGAAGCAAGGCTTGAAAAAACTGTCATTAGTCTTCAAGCTGGTTAATGATGACATGCTGGAATGTATTGTTGAAGACAATGGAATAGGCAGAGAAGCCGCATTAAAGCTGAAAAATGAAACACAGGCTGGACCAAAGCACCAATCAAGAGGACTTCGTTTGGTTTATGATCGTTTGCAATTATTACAACAACAGTTCAGGAAGCCTTTTACGGCAACCATCTCAGATATAACGGATAATTCCGGACATGTTACAGGCACAAAGGTGAGCCTTGTACTCTATACCGGTTAAGCACCAGTTTTTCATATTATAATTTCTCCTTATTTTAGTAATGTGATAAAAGCCCTTATCATAGATGACGAGCCATCGGCCATCAATACCCTACGATTGATGCTGGAAAGGTATGTCCCGGAAATAAGCGACCTGCGTTTCACTTCTAATCCTGAAGAAGCGCTTGAGATTATCCAAAAAACACCTCCCGATATCCTCTTCCTTGACATCCAGATGCCCCTGATGAATGGGTTTGAACTCTTGAGAAAAGTTCCTTCCATCAATTTTAAAGTCATTTTCACCACTGCACACGACCAATATGCCATTCAAGCCATCCGATTCAGTGCATTAGATTACTTGCTGAAACCAATTGATGCCGATGAATTGAGAGGAGCCATTAATCTTTACTTAGAACGCAACAATACTGAACAGGTACATGACGATCAGTATAAAAACCTTCTCAATAATATAAAAGCAACGAATAAGAAAGAGTTCAGGCTGGCTATTCCAACAAACAATGGGATGTATTTTTATTCTCCAGATGAAATTATCCGTTTGGAAGGCGAAAGCAATTATACCCGCCTCTTCTTTACTGATAAGAAACCATTGTTGGTTTCGAAAACACTTAAGGAATATGATGAGATACTGGCCGACCATGGTTTCATCAGAGTACACAAATCGCATCTGGTCAACAAAAAATATGTTGTCAATTATACTACCGATGGCTTGTTGGTACTAACAGACCAATCGAAAGTGGAAATAAGCCGCAGGCGCCGCGATGAGGTAATTGCTGCCTTAAAGCAACAATAGCTATCTTATTGATAATCAATAGGACCTCTTTCATTCATCGAAAAAACACCTACGTTCATCTAAAAGCAAGTCTCCATGCTTGCAATATGCGCTTTTAATCGCTTTTTTTGTATCCGAATCATCCTATAGCCTAACAGAGAAACCCACCCGATTTCCACTCCCCTTCGAAAAGCCGACTAAACCCTATCAAAATGAAATCGATCGTACCTGTATCTCTTAGGAGTATCTTGCCAACTTTTGCCTTGTTGTTGCTGATTGAAACATCTGCACTTGCAAATACACCCACTTATAATTCAAATAAGCCAGAAACTATTAATAGCAGTACCAGTCTGAAAGAATTCAGTGGCCGCTACATACAAAAGAAAATCAATCTCAACTGGTCATTGGCCAATTCTCCGAAAATTATCTCATTTGAAGTAGAAAGAAGTTTAGGTGGACAGATGTTTGTAAAAATCGGAACGGTAAAATCAAATTCTAAGAATAGTTATCAATTCACAGATAAGTTCATTTTCCAACCTGCTTATTACTATCGCATAAAAATCATACAAACCAATGCCGATCCTATTTATAGCGAGGCCATCAGCATTTCACAATTAGAAACCACTACAAAAAGCATTATTATAAAACAGCCTGAACTTCCAGATACAATAGCTACTGTACCTATTCCAAGAAGAACGAGTACTTCAGTTGCCGAACCATCACCCAAAAACAATAAGCTTACTTCAAAATCATCCTCACTTACGTTCACAGAAAAACTGCAAATAGAAATGAAAGCAGAAAAAGCAGGTGAACTATATGTAGACCTGGTATCAGCCGATAACAGGGTACGTCTCACCAGAACATTTACAGCCATCGCCGGCACCAACCGTTTAGAATTAAACGAACTTGATTATTTACCTGAAGGGAATTATCAGGTGGAGATTAAGACGGGGAAGCAGGTGGTGAAGTTGAAGGCGAGTAAGTAAGGAATATGAAAATGTGGAAATGAGGAAATGTGGAAATGAGAATCCCTAAACGTCAGGATGAATATACTTGCCCACGCAGCATTGTATTGGAAATATCCGAATACAAAAACCGAAGAGAAGAAGAGTTTTGGGTTATACTAAAGTTCCGAACTCTTCGAGAGTTCGGAACTTTAGTATAACCCAAAAACTAATAAAATCAGCCGCAAATAGGGTTCAAACTTATTACTTACAACTTATAACGTACCACTCCGCTGGAACTTCTTGAACTTTTGGAACCTATCGAACCTACTATAGGTCTCCCAACTGCGGCCTCATCACAATCTCCTCCACACAAGCTTGCACCGAAAGCGATGCCGCCGCCTTTATCATCTTAGCTATATCTTCTGCTTCCATAATACGTTTTGGATCTATACCACTTCCACTCCAGGAATCTGTATAAGCTGCGCCAGGAATTACATGCGTCACTTTTATTCCCTGAGGCATCAGCTCTTTGCGGAGATTTTTAGAAAACCCGTATAAGGCAAACTTACTGATGCTGTAAGCCCCACCATTATCATAAGCTGCTAATGATGCTATTGAACAGATATTGAATATATGTCCGCTCTTCTTTGCCATCATTGCAGGCAATACAGTTCTTGTAAGATGGTAGGCACTAAAAAGATTTACATGAATCATTTCATCTAATGAACCTTCCGCCTCCGTTGAAATATTACCAGGATTGAATAATCCGGCATTATTCACTAATATATCAGGTGCACCAACCTGCTCCAATACCCATTGTCCAAAAGCTTTTGCTTGTTCCGCAACAGATAAATCAGCTGCTTTTATAAGAACTTTACAAGAATCGGGATCAGTAGTTAGTTCTTCCTTTACTTTCTGAAGATCTGCCTCCTTCCTGCTTGTCAATAAAAGAGTATTGCCCTTTTCAGCGAATATCTGAGCTATAGCCCTTCCAAATCCTTTTGATGCCCCGGTTATTACTATGTTCATGAAGAAAAATTTACACCACGAAGTACGATTTTTTTTGCAATAGTTACGACTTCGTATTTTGCAGGATGAAGTATCGCCACCTTTTCTTCGATCTGGACCACACATTATGGGATTTTGAGACCAATAGCCGACTCACCCTTGAAACCCTTTATGCCTCCCTTTCCCTTGAAGAAAGAGGCATCGACGATTTCGACCGATTTCATAAATGCTATCTGGAGCATAATGAAAAGATGTGGGACCGCTATAGAAAAGGATTCATCAAGGTAGATGAGCTGCGCTGGAAACGATTCTGGCTTACCCTTCTCGATTTCAAGATAGGCGATGAAAAACTGGCCCGTCAAATGGCGGTTGAATTCCTCGACTTACTACCTACCCGCACAGCCTTATTCCCGGATACCTTTACCGTTCTCGATTATTTAAAAGATAAGGGCTATACCATGCATCTCATCACCAACGGATTTGAAAAAACACAACATAGCAAACTGGAATATTCTGGAATAGCTTCCTATTTCGTAGAAGTGATCACCAGCGAAGGCAGTAATAGCCTGAAACCTCACAAAGAGATATTTGATTATGCTCTGTCAAAAGCAAAAACGAATGCAACAGACAGCATCATGATCGGCGACGATCCGGAAGTGGATATAAAAGGGGCAAAAAATGCCGGCCTTGACCAGATCTATGTTAACCACATCAATAAGAAAATTGATTTTACACCAACGTATACGGTGTATAATTTGAAGGAGTTGATGGGAATCCTTTAAGGAGTGATACGTTTTACGTTATAAGTTAGGGATTCCTTCGTGTTTCTTAGTGTCCTTGGTGCCTTAGCGGTTCAAATAAAAAATTGACTTTAATATAATCTACCGCGTCTCTGCGTCTACTTTACTTGTTCTTTGAACCACTAAGGCTCAAAGAACACGAAGGAACACGAAGAGAGTCTGGGCATTGTAAATAATAATTAGCACAAAACATTTAGGTATTCCTTCGTGCCCCTTAGTGTCCTTTGTGTCTTAGTGGTTCAAAAAAATGACTTTGCTCTAAATACCGCGTCTCTGCGTCTCCGCGGTAAAAAATGTTTTATTGATGCTCCAAAACTTATAACATAAAACTTAAAATTCTGCCAACACTGTCACCCCACCTTTCACCACCTGATTCAACGAAACATTCACTTTAGTTCCAACAGGTAACAATACATCAACACGACTACCGAACTTGATGAAGCCATACTCTTCGCATTGCTTTACCTGTTGCCCTACTGTAAGATAATTGATGATACGCTTTGCAACGGCACCTGCAATCTGCTTTACTAAGATTTCGCCATGATTGTTTCTGATTACAACAGAATGTCGTTCATTTTCTGTAGATGATTTGGGATCCCAGGCTACAAGGTATTTGCCCTTGTGGTATTGGTTATATACTATTTCACCGCTCATGGGGTTGCGGTTCTGGTGAACATTAGCTGGACTCATGAATATGGAGACCTGTAAACGCTTATCCTTGAAATATTCAACATCAGTGATTTCTTCTATCACAACAACTTTACCATCTGCAGGACAAATAACCAGATTGTCTCCAGTTGTAAGTACCCGGTTTGGGACCCGGAAAAAAGATATGATAAAAAGTAGTAGTCCGAATGTAACTATGAATATCAGCCAGCTGATCCAAGGCCAGTTAAAGCTGAAGAATTGAAAAGACGCCAGATTAATGAATGCGAATAATATGGTGGCGATCAAAATGCTCTTATAGCCTTCTTTGTGAATGGTCATTACGTTGATTTGAATGGCAAATGTAGGAAAAAGATTATGGGGTCTGTTATCAGGCGGTATGGATAAATAATTTCACATAAACCCAAACAAAAGGAATAGCAATCAGCAAAGAATCGAACCTGTCAAGAAAGCCTCCATGTCCTGGCATAAAACTACCGCTATCTTTTACACCTGCCAGTCGCTTTAGTTTAGATTCCAGCAAATCACCCATTGTACCCATAATAGAGCTGATAGCTGCAATCACAATCCAGTCAACTACACTGTATACTTGTCCATAGCTAGTGAATTTCCCTAATAAGGCAATTACAACAATGCTCAACACCGCTCCACCTATTGTTCCTTCCCATGTTTTTTTGGGTGAAATGGGTGACAATGGAGTTTTGCCTATCAATGACCCAACTATATATGCCATTGTATCGTTGATCCATATTGAAAATACGATACCGGCTGGAATGATGATACCATAGTCAAATGACCCCTTGCCAGTATCCAGGAACAAATTCCCCATGGAGCGCAAATTCATAAACAAAGCCCAGCTGAGAGAGATATATAAGATTCCAAAAAATGAGTGAGCGATATTTTTAGGTCGTATTTGTTTGGAGAATAATAATTCTACAATTGGAAGAATGAAAAAAGAAATGATTCCCAACCATAGACCTATTTCATGCAAACGAATGGGGCCTATATTCATGTTACCAGAAAACCACAACATCAAACACCATCCTGCCAGCATTACTCCATATCTGTGAAATGGCGTTATCTCCTCATAGCCCGGATCAATCTTCGCTACCAATTTCTGATACTCAAACCAACACCCAAAATGAACAACACTGAACAAAAGAAAGAAGGTCCAGTTGTTAACGAACAATCCCGTAAGCATCACAACCGCAAAAAGTATTGCCGTTAATGTTCTCGTCTTGAAGGTGGCTATATTAAGTGCCATAGTGTGATAATAAGATGGGGAATTCAGATATTGGTTATGCTATAAATTCATTATGGGGTGTCAACTCATCCACCTCATACACTTTTGAATAAGTGATAGTCGAGATCTTCCTATAAAAATATAATATCGCCAGAGTAGCTATCAAACTCACTACTGCAATCAGTACCGGAATGGAAGGGTTAGTATCAACATACTTTGGCATATAAGATACCACTAACACCTGCAACGCATTATTAAAGAAATGCGCCAATATGCTTGTCCAGATACTTCCACTATACCAATAAAGTGCTCCCAGTATTATTCCTAATAACATTCTTGGAAGAAATCCTTCAAACTGAAAGTGTAATAAGGAAAACAGGAAACCGGTTACAAGTATGCCTGCCCATGGACTGCGTGTCAATCGGATCATGATACGTTGCAATACCGACCTGAAACAAAGTTCTTCTCCTATTGCAGGTAACAAGGCAATGATGAATACATTCACCCAAACATCAATTGGATTATTCACTTTTAAGAAAGCCTGCATTTGTTCTAAGGCATCTTTCTCCATTGATGTCATCCATGTTGGCAATGGTATTTTCTGGTTCAACTCTCCCATCCAGAATACAAATGGTAAAGCGAAAAACAAAGCCACTACTGCCAGTATATACATGTTTGGCTGGTTAGCTTTCTTAAATCCTAAAAAATAAAATGGTTTGCCGGTATAAGTGATCAATGTAAAGACAAATGCTGTGAGCAAAAAGATGACAATGGAAGATAAGCCTTGCAGCCATTTGAAAACACTCACCACCCCGGGCTTACTCCAGTCCATTTTGCCACTTATTACAGGAACCCCATTCACTTGTAACACAATGAGGCTCAGTATTCCAAACAGTAGGAAAGAGGCGCCGAAAAGACCTAAAAAAATTGCCAATTGTTTGCCTGGAGAAGGGATCCGTAAATGTTGATTCATGGCTGGTTATTACAGTATTTAGTCTGTAAATTTGCAGGCTGCAAGATAAGGAAAAGGGCGTTGGGCGGGGTAAAAGGAGGAGTATTACGTTATAAGTGGTAAGTTTTAAGTTGTAGGTTTTAAGTTGGAAGTTATAAGTAATACAAGACCAGATAATTCCCGTTTATATGCTTGAATATTAAATAGTAAGAAAGTAGATGTCTGTCAACATAGGTAAAATATCGCTCCCGGATTTTCCGCTATTACTCGCTCCAATGGAAGATGTGAGTGATCCTCCTTTCCGTGCTGTTTGCAAGGATAATGGAGCCGACCTCATGTACACCGAATTCATCAGCAGCGAAGGTTTGATACGTGATGCGATCAAGAGCCGCAAAAAACTCGACATCTTCGATTATGAACGACCCGTAGGTATCCAGATTTTTGGAGGAGATGAAGACAGCCTGGCCATGGCCGCAAAAATTGTTGAAGTAACCAATCCCGACCTGCTCGATATCAACTTCGGATGTCCGGTGAAGAAAGTAGCCCTTAAAGGTGCAGGTGCCGGTGTATTAAAAGATATAGACCTTATGGTTCGGCTTACAGACGCCGTTGTTAAAGCCACTTCCTTACCCGTTACCGTAAAAACAAGATTGGGTTGGGACGATAATACAAGAAACATTGAAGAAGTAGCAGAACGCTTGCAGGATGTTGGAATAACAGCACTAGCCATACATGGACGCACCCGCACTCAAATGTATAAAGGCAGTGCCGACTGGACCCTTATTGGAAAAGTGAAAAATAATCCCCGCATCAAAATCCCGATTTTCGGGAACGGAGATATTGATAGTCCTGAGAAAGCCCTTGAATACAAAAACCGCTATGGCGTCGATGGTATTATGATTGGTCGTGCCGCCATCGGTTATCCCTGGATCTTCAATGAAATAAAACATTTCGTAGCAACAGGGGAACATCTTCCTCCTCCATCATTGGAACAACGTGTTCTTGTTTGCCGCAAACATCTCTACAAATCTGTAGAATGGAAGAACCCGATTGTAGGTATCAATGAAATGCGCCGCCACTATGCCAGCTACCTCAAAGGACTTCCTAACATCAAAGAATACCGTAATAAGCTGGTAACACTTAAAACTGTAGAAGAGATTGATGAAGTATTGAATGATATATCAAGGGTATATGCAGGTTATACTTTCGAGAAAGCTCCTATTGAGTTGATAGATTATCATGAGAAATGCCCGGTAAATTAAGAGGAGTTGTACGTTTTAAGTAATAAGTTTTAAGTTACGTCGCTTGCCTTCTCATTAAGCCAATCAGTGATACCAAACACCAAACTCCTTCTAGGATTACGAACGGCCAATATTTTATAAGCCACGATGCATAGCAGGCTAACCCTGCACCAACAATATTCAAAAGAAAAAACAGCGTACTTGTTGAAGAAAGCAATTTGAACGTGCTCAGAAAATAGGCCAATAGAATCAATCCTACACCGATAGTACCAATCAGGTCATTGAATTCCATGAGATGCTGGTTTTAAGTAGTAAGTGGTAAGTAGTTAGTTCTAAGTAATAAGTTGTACGTTATAAGTTAGCTTCTGAATGTAGAATAGCTTAACTAATTGTATTCTCCTTTTCCTCCTTTGACCTCCTAGCACTGTATTGGCTGCTCAAATCAAGCATTCAGCCCCCAGCATTAACATCCTGTACATCCTTCAATCCTTTCATCCTGGTCCTGTATTCGTCGCGAAGCGACTCTTTGCGCCTTAAAATTAATTCGAAAGTTGCATTATAAACTATCTCCGTTGCGCCTTTGCGTGAAAAAACTCTTACCGACTTCCCGGTTATTGTATTAATTCTCAAATCTTCAAATTCCCAAATTGCTCAATCTCCCTCACATACTCCCCACCCCTCTTCTCCGCAAAATAATCCGCTCCCAGCATTATCATTGCTTGCAGAGCTAATGTAATACCCAAACCAAACCAGAATTCCTTTTCAGGCTTACTGCGATATAAGAAGACCAATACTAACCCAGCTATAGCCAATGCAATCTCCACATAACGATAATAAACAAAATTCACCATCACTTTTTTCATTCGGGGACCTTCTTCCTGCTGAATAAAAACCTTTGGCTCCAACCCCATCTTATAAGAAACGTCCATGCGTTGCTTATCGCTTCTTGCATATACTGAATAGCCGACTACTATCTGAATCAATCCAACAACTAATAAAGGCCATGCAGCACCCTTATAAAACGAAGGACTTGATTTTATGAAGAAGAAAAACACAATGGCAAGCACTAAAGCAATGATGCCGATAATCAGGAATAACAGACTCTCCTGCTTTTCAGCAACAAAATACTTATGAATGAAATTGAGGTCGCGCTGGAACATAGGAAGGTATTTGATTAAGATTCGATACAAAAGATACCAAAATCTTCGTTCTGATTATCTTTTTATAGCTGCCTGCACCTCATCACCCATTGGTGAAATGGAAGGATCGAAATAATCGGTGAGCTGTCCTTTTTCATTAATAAGATACTTGCTGAAATTCCAGCTGGGTGCTTGTCCATTCCATCCGTTTCTTTTAGGATCAGTAAGCCATTTGAAAACCGGATTCTGGTTATCCGATTTTACAACAACACTCTTCTTTATTAATGGGAAAGTAACTCCAAAATTCACTTTACAGAATTCGGCAATCGAATCATCACTTGCCTTTTCCTGTTCCTTGAAATCATTGGCAGGAAAACCAATAACCACCAACTGGTCCTTGAATTTCTCATGCAATGCCTGCAAGTCGGCATACTGGTTGGTATAACCGCAATCAGAAGCTGTATTTACCAATAACACTTTCTTACCCTTTAATGATTCAAAATCGAAGGGTTTACCATTGTTCAAAGTATCCTTCAAAGAATAAAAAGGGTCTTCGGGCATTGCGGTTGTATTGGTCAATACCTTAGCATTCTTATCAGCTGATTTTGTTGCCCACATAAATAATGGATAGATAGACTTCAGGATTTTTTGACGGATAGTCATATTAGGTGTGTTTCTGTTATCAATAAGTACATATCCCGTGAATACCACGAGAAACATAATAATGACAATCAATGATTTTTTTATAAATACCATAAGTACTGCATTCTGGCGCTTGCTTATCTACCTAACAGCCAACGCCATATTTTTGTTTTAAAGCCACCAAAAGGAGCATGGCGAAATGAAGGCTCAAACCAGGTGGCCCGCTTTACAACCCCCTTCAGATGAGTGAAGGTGTCGAATGAGAATTTGCCATGATAAGCCCCGTGACCACTATACCCTACTCCCCCAAATGGTAGTTCACTATTACCCAGATTCAACACTGTTTCATTGATACAGCCACCACCAAACCTTACATTCTCAATAAAATATTTCTCGGTTGCCGAATTACCAGTGAAAACATAAAGCGCTAATGGATAAGGATTCCTTTCTATTATTTGTAATGCTTCCGACTTATCCTTATAGGTGAAGATGGGCAATATAGGTCCGAAAATCTCTTCCTGCATCAATGGAGAATCTAGCGATACATTATCCATCAAAGTTGGTCCGATATAATTATCTGCAGCATCCGATTTTCCTCCGTATAAAGTATTCCCTTGCGAAAAATAACTTACAAGAGTATCAAATCGCTTTCTGTTGATAATACGGGCATAGCTATCACTTTGCTGCTGGTTTTCACCATAACAATTTTCGAGCTCATTTATCAAAACCTGAACCAGCTTTCCTTTTATAGATTCTTCCACCAACAGATAATCGGCAGCAACACAGGTTTGTCCTGCGTTGAAAAACTTACCCCAGATGATTCTTTTAGCGGCTACAGTGAGATTCGCATCGGCAGATATAATACAAGGGCTCTTCCCTCCTAATTCCAAAGTAACAGGCGACAAAT